>CAMARL010000012.1 GCA_945860325.1 Spirosoma fluviale
GTGCTACCAAAGTCCTGAATCAGTAAAAATATACCAATCAAAAACCCTAGATCTCCAATTCTGTTCATGATAAACGCCTTTCTGGCGGCATTTCCATAACTATTTTTTTGATTCCAAAACCCTATGAGAAGATATGAACATAATCCTACTCCTTCCCAGCCAATAAATAAAACGGTGAAATTTGCCCCCAGGACAAGGATCAACATGAAAAAAATGAACAAGTTTAAAAAGGCAAAAAACTTGCCAAAACCCTGATCATGAGACATGTATCCAATCGAATAAATGTGGATCAATGTCCCTACCCCCGTAATGACAAGCAACATCATAATAGATAATGCATCGATTTGGAAATCAAGAGGAATTTGTAAATCTCCCAATTTAATCCACTCAGCTACATGTAAAATTTGAGTTGTTCCATCAAAATTGATAAACAATTGGATGGACAATATAAAGGCTACCAAAGGCGGGATTGTGCCAATAATAGCTGCCAGTTGTTTTGGGATCCTTGGAAATGAAAGACCATTCACAACAAAACCAATGAAGGGCAAAAGCGGTATTAAATAAATTAATGACATAAATGAATGTTCTGTAAAATTAATTTTTCAACTTATTGAGTATTCCTATGTCAATACTCTGAATATTTCGATATATCATGACGATGATGGCTAAACCCACGGCCACCTCAGCCGCTGCGACTGCCATAATAAAAAAGACAAAAATTTGTCCCGAAGGATCTGAATAATAGGAAGAAAATGCAGCTAAAAGCAAATTGACAGCATTTAACATAAGTTCAATCGCCATAAACACGATGATGGCATTTCTCCTAGTTAACACACCCAAAATCCCTATACAAAACAAAGCTGAGCTTAATAAAATATAATGTGCTAAGGGGATGGTGCGAATTATGTCTGGTATGGATTGCATTGTTTTATCATTAGGCCACTAACATGGCAAAAATACGAATTAAACTTAAATATACGGCATCTTAATTTCTCTTTACCGCTGAAATCCTTGCAATTTAATTTCAGTTAATTTTTTCTTCGTATCGATCGCAAAGTCACCCTTTAAAATCCAATCATAATAGGAAGGATCACTTTTTAAAACTTCAGTCACGGATCTCCCAGAATACTTTCCAAAATTAAAAACAGGAATTCTCTCCTTATTGTAAACCATGCGATTAGCAAAATCAATCGAATTTGACATCGTTAATTCATGCAATTTTGACATGTCATTTTGGATAGGGAAGTACTCCTTTCCATTTTCATCTTTTAACGATACCTCTTCATATCTTTTTACTTGGGCATTTAATACTTCTAACGTAGCTAAAACATCCGCCTCGGCCCCATGCGCGCCGATTAAATCCTTCCCGCAATAAAACTTGAAAGCGGCTGTTAAATTTCTTGGTTCCATTAGGTGAAAAATTCTTTGGGCGTCTATCAACTTTCGATTTTTCATATCAAAATCAATTTCGTTTCGATAAAATTCTTCCACCAACATGGGTACATCGAAGCGATTTGAATTAAATCCAGCCAAGTCACAGCCTTCTAAAAATCCGGCCAAAGATTTGGCTACTTGCTTAAATTGTGGCTCATCTTTTACATCATCATCATAAATACCATGAACTAAGGAAGCTTCAATCGGGATAGGAATACCAGGGTTTACCCTTCTTGTTTTTACTTCGATGCTGCCGTCTACATTTGCTTTTGCAATAGCGATCTCAACGATGCGGTCTTTGTTGACCATGACCCCAGTCGTTTCTAAATCGAAAAATGCTAGCGGTTTATTTAACTTTAATTGATGTTCCATGTACAGTCCAATTTGATGAGAATAAAGGTAGCTTATTTATTACCTTTGCCATATGAAATTTAATCCAAAGGTAATATTTTTTGATTGGGACCACACGCTTTGGGACCACGATCGAAATGCTCGAGAAGTTTTACTGGATTTGGTGGACGAGTTCAATTTGACAAGCCCCCTTGAATCGGATCAAAATAACATTTGGAATAGTTTCAATGTATTAAATAACCAGTTGTGGGATGATTATCAATCAAAAAAAATCACACAATTGGAGTTAAGAGAAACAAGATTTAAACTTTTTTTTTCACAGTTGGGCTACGAAGGTGACCCTCAGAAATTTTCAAATGAATTTCTATATCGGACCCCTAGAAAAAAACATTTAATGGGTGGTGCTTTTGAAATAATTCAAGAATTAGCGCGAAAATATCCTCTTTTTATATTGACCAATGGTTTTGATGATATTCAATTTGTCAAAGTGGAGGCCTGTGGCTTAAAACATTGCTTTCAAGAAATCATCACCTCTCAGCAGGTTGGCACGCAAAAGCCCGACATAAAATTCTTTGAATACGCCCTAAAAAGAGCTGATTGCTTGGCTCATGAAGCAGTTATGGTGGGGGATCACCCAATTGCCGACATCCAAGGCGCTGAAAATGCAGGAATTAGTAGTATTCATTTGAACCTGAATAGGTTAGATTCTACAGCACAAATCCAAATTAAACATTTGACGGAATTGCGTAGTCACTTGGCGTAATTATTCGAAAAGAGACATTTGATTATCGTTCGTTTTTCGATCAAAGATCTTTTTGTCTCGAATGAATTTCTTGTTGTCTTCTAAAAATAAAATGAATTTCTCAATTTGAGTATAAAGTGGGTTGAAATCGTAGGTTTTTAAATCATAGGTTTCTACATAAACAGCGTTGAAGTCTGTGATGATGTAGTCTAAGCGTTCAATCCCATATTTTTGAAGGCCTAATAAGTACAAATTTTGATGATTATTTTGAAATCGGCCAGGCTCGTAAAAAGAGGTGCTTTTTAAATCGAAGGCGGTGTTATCCCCTATCCCATCCACATAGCCATAAATTTGAGCATTTTTGTACCTTGATTCAAGGTAAAATTGAGTTCTGTATTTGCCGGGAATCAAATTTCTTGCTTGGTCGATGATTCCTTCATTAAAAAGTTCCTCATTTTCACCTAATGTGACAGCTCTTTCAAAATCCACTCCTTTTTGTTGGGCCTTAGTAGTCGGTTTTTTAGTTCGATTAATTCGTTCAATCAGCTCAATTTCATCCACAATAATCTTGCCTGAAGAATCCCTGGATTGACTTTGATAGAGTGAAAATGAATTTAAAAGCGTTGGATAGAGGCGATATAACATGTTCGCAATTTATCCAATTTGCAGTCGGGATACAATCTGATCGCCAATTAAATGTTGCTCCGTTATTTCTGACACATCTTCCAGTTGGACATTTCCGTAAAAAACACCTTTGGGATAAACGACCATCGTAGGACCTTTGCCACAAAAATCTAAACAACCCGATTTTTGAATTCTTATTTTACTTGTATTTCCTGATTTAGCCCACTCATCCTTAAACGCTTGGATTAATTCCATTCCATGAGCTGACCCACAGCATTTTTTGGGAGCATCCTTGTCATTGGTGCAAATAAAGACATGTTTTTCGAAGTGCATATTAATTGATTTCTAATAAGATGGGACAATGATCTGAATGTTTAATATCGGCTAAAATCGACGCATTTTTAATGAATTGAGCCATAGGTTTACTCGCTAGTAAATAATCGATGCGCCAACCTAAATTCTTTTCTCTTGCACCTGCTCGATAACTCCACCATGAATATTGATGTTCAAGAGCTGGATGAATCAATCGAAAAGTATCTATAAATCCACTGTTGATATAATTTTCCATCCATTCACGCTCCTCAGGCAAGAAACCAGAGCTATTCGCATTAGACTTAGGATTATGAATATCTATGGCTCTATGGCAAATATTATAATCACCGGCTATAATTATGTTGGGGTATGTTTTTACTAATTCATTCGTGTAAGCCTGAAAATCAGCTAACCATTCCATTTTGAATGATTGCCTTTCATCGCCGCTAGATCCAGAGGGCATATATACACTCATGACAGAATAGTTCTCGAAATTTACTTGGAGGACTCTTCCTTCTTGGTCGTATTTTTCAATCCCACACCCATATTGTATGGAAAGAGGTTTTATTTTGGTGAAAATACCTACTCCAGAATATCCTTTTTTCTGCGCTGATTGCCAATAAACATGATAACCTAATGATTTAATCTCGGCTAAGTCAACTTGTTCCTCTTCTGCCTTCAGTTCTTGTAAACAAATGATATCTGGATTTTCCTGTGAAAGCCAAGCGATGAATCCTTTTTGAATGGCTGCTCTAATCCCATTCACATTATAACTGATTATTTTCATGACAATTCCTCAAATAAGACCTCTGTTTTGAAGTAATGAATGACATGTGCTTTGATTAGTATCTCTTGCTCTTTTAGATTTAAAGGAGGCAAATTTTGAATTAATTCCCAATGTGGCCAGCCTTCAGCATCTTTGCCATCTAAGGAATAAAACCCACTATAGCTCAAAACCTTGCAGGTTGCGATATGCATTAAGTCTTGTTTTTGCTCTTTGGTGAAATGGACATGGCCATGTCCCAATTCTTGAACGCCAATTAGAAATAATACAGATTCAAGATCAGCAGGGCGCTTGTTAAATTGAGTTTCAAGAAAATCAAGAATTGATTCCCATGCTTCTTTAACTAAGGCTGGCTCGAATTCCATGAAATTGATTATTATTGAAGATGTATTTTGAACTTGGCTGATTCTAAAACTGCTTGATCACCCTTTGAATTATTGCCTATTAAAATAAGCTCACCTTCAATTTCTTTTTCTGTGACAACGGTTATATTGACCCTTCCAACTCCATTTTGAACCCCTTCCTTGTTCGGTAAGGTAGATTCGAAAAAATTGTTTTTATCTGAATAATTTTCTAGATTCTTAATTAAATTTCCAATATTTTCGATTTCCCCATCTCCTGGAATAAAATAAGTTCCTGGGCCCTTGAGTTTAAATATTTTCAAATAAACAGATTCTAAATTCTCCTTATTTGTTGCCGTTATCGTGAGCGTATTTTCTCCCATTTCGGGTTTTAATGTAGCTACAACTTCATTGGTTTTTATACGGTGATAATCCTCTTGGCCAAAAATTATTTTTCCGGAAAAATAGCTTTGCTCAGTGGGTTTAACGCTGAATGTATTATCATACGATATTAAAACCACAAAGATGCCTAATCCAGTATATAAAAAATTGATTGGATTTTTAATGAACGACAATGCGAATTTGCTTATTGGGTTTCCAATAAGCAAGCGTATAAATCTAGTCTTAGCTGAATTTGAATCTTTCATTTAAGCTTTTTCATTCATTATTTAAACGGTAAAAAATGATGATCAATATTTTTTACGGAACAAAAGTACTACAACTAATTTTAAAGGGCAATGATTAGGCCGATTTTAAAGAATTTATTTATTAAACGGGAAAATTAAATGGAATTTAATAATTAGCTATGTAATTTTGATAACTGTTAATCAAATATTGAGTTTATAGAGATAGAGGTCATGGATCAATTAACTAAATCACTTAAAAGTGATTTAATTGGCAATTTTAGTGGATTGCCAGTAAAAAGAACATTAAAAAAAATGAAGTCATTTTCAATTCCTGTTTTATTTAAAAGTAATTTGATTGGGAAAATCAAAGAAGCTAGGAGGTTTGGGGATAAAATGAAAAAGAATTTTGAGCCCTCTCACTTTGATTTTGGTCCAATTGAAATTTTAATTTCCCGCCATTTTGGATTTTGTTATGGGGTGGAAAATGCAGTGGAGATAGCTTATCGAATTGTTGAAGAAAATCCTGATAAACGGATATTTTTACTTTCTGAGATGATTCATAACCCCGCAGTTAATGCAGATTTGTTGGACCGTGGGGTGCAATTCATCCAAGATACCTTGAGTAATCAGCTCGTACCTTGGGATCAATTGACTTCAGATGATGTGGTAATTGTCCCTGCATTTGGCACTACGCTTGAAATTCAAGCAATCCTGTCAAATATTGGTATTGATATTTATTCATATGACACCACCTGTCCATTTGTAGAAAAAGTTTGGAATCGCGCTACCTCGATTGGGCAAAAAAATTATTCAGTCATTGTGCATGGGAAACCTAGCCATGAAGAGACTAAAGCTACTTTTTCTCATTCTAAATCAGTCACTCCTACACTGATTATAAAAAATATTAATCAAGCGAAACAATTAGCTGATTACATCAGGCTTGAAAAAGATTCGGATGAATTCTATAAGGAATTTGATGGTCAATATTCAGAAGGTTTTGATCCGGCAAAGGATTTAATGAGAATTGGTGTTGTGAATCAAACGACCATGCTGGCCACGGATACACAAGAAATTGTTGATTTTTTACGGGAAGTAATCGTCGATTTTTATCAATTATCTGCGGATCAAATCACCTCTCATTTTGCAGATACTCGTGATACATTATGTTATGCAACCAATGATAATCAAAGCGCCACGTATGGATTACTCGCTGAAAACGCAGATTTTGCCATTGTGGCTGGAGGGTATAATTCCTCAAATACAGCTCATTTGGTTGATTTATGCGCCGATAAGCTTCCAACCTATTTTATTAAATCCGCGGAAAAGATTATTTCAGAAAAACAGATTTTCCATTTTGATAATGTCAGAAAAGAGGAAGTTTTAACGGATGAATTTATCCCCAAAAAAGATAAAGTTCGCATGCTTTTAACTTGTGGGGCCTCCTGCCCAGATGCGGTAGTCGAAGATATATTAAGGAAAACCGTTTCTCTGTTTCCTTCAGCTAAATCCGTGGATCTTGTCGTGGATCATTGGGTTCTTGAAAAAAATCAATAGCTATTTAATATTTTTTGTACCGCCGGCACATAACCCTCGCCAAATAAGTTGACATGTACCATCAAGGGGTATAAATTATAAATAGGGATTCGCTCATGAAATCCTTTTTCTATCGGATGCGCTTCATGGTAGGCCTCATAAAAAGTCTTATCAAAACCTCCAAACATCGTAGTAAAAGCCAGTTCAGCTTCTCTAAGCCCATAATAGCAGGAGGGGTCCACTAGTACAACCTGTCCAAGTGTGTTCACCATCACATTTCCTGACCACAAATCTCCGTGCATTAATGATGAAGGTTCGTTTGGAATTAGATCAGGTAACTTTTCAAATAATTGACTGAACTTGTTTTCCATGTCAAGGTCAATTTTTCTATTGTAAACTGCGATTTCAATCTGATTTTTCAATCTGTTTTCAATGAAAAAATTCACCCCATTGACATTCCAATCATTTTTTTGTTCTGCCGCCCCTAGGTAATTTGTGTATGTAAGACCATGACCAAAAGCGGAAGAATTTTGATGCATTAGGGCTAATTTATGTCCGAAATCTTCCCAATAGTTGGCATTTATTTTCCCTGTCGGAATGCATTCCATCATCAAATATTCCTTCTCTTCGACAGCCCCCACGCCGATAACCTGGGGTACTTGTATCGTACTTGTTTGATTTAATAATTGGAGATTTTTAGCTTCTGCCTCAAATAAACCATGGTGGTCTCCTTGATTCCATTTGATAAAAAATTCACCAGATTTCAATTTAACCCTAACCGCTAAATTAAAATTACCTCCATAAAAAAACTGAAATTCTTCAATGGCAACATCCTCCCGCACATGTATTTTGAGGATCCTTTCTATAAACTGATATTGCTCTTGTGATTGCTGGGACATACATGAATAATTATCCAATATTACCAAAAAGCGTTCTTGGAAGCAATTTTATTTTTTCAAAAGGTGAAGAACTTAGGTGTAAAAATCGTATTTTCAACTTTTTAATGGCATTTGGCACCCCAAGAAAACCCGGTCGTTTCCCAACTAAAATCCTATCATCGCCTCTTTTATAGAAATGAGGTTATAAAAGGGCTTTTATTCAGTCTTTTGTCCATTGCCTGCCTCGGGTCAATCTTTATTTTAATCGAATATTTTGCTTGGCTATCTTCCCCCCTTCGAGGAATATTGTATTATCTCTTTTTAAGTGCATCGGCTTTTTTATTAGTGAGCCATTGTTTTACGCCTATAGTTAAATGGACTAAGAAAATTAGTCCTGCTGATTTGGAGTTTATGGCTAAAAAACTCGGAAAGTTTTTTGACAAGCCCCATCAGGATGAATTGATTAATATACTGCAGCTGCAAAGCGACAGTATACATAAAGTGAATTCCCCTTTGCTTGAGGCGGCGATCACACAAAAAGTGCATCAATTATCTAGCTATAAATTTGTTGATTTTATTGATCATACAAGCCACCGAAAAACACTTTACGGGCTCATTTTTTTATTCGCGCTACTGGTATTTTTCGATTACCTTAATCCTCAATATATTCGTAAACCGACCTTGAGGATCGTCAACTATACTTTTCAATATCCGAAAGTTTTGCCATTTCAGTTTTTGATTTTAAACAAAAGTCTTGATGTTGTCGCGGGGGAGCCTTTCACGATTCAAGTCCAACTAATTGGCAAAAATTTACCTGCTGACGTTTATTTCGTCAGCCAAGGAAGCCGCATGAAGATGGATAAAGAGCTTGAATCAAATGTATTTAGCTTCACCCTTCCGCCCATCGCGAGTCCTCAAATGTTTCAATTTGAAGCCGCAGGAAATTTTTCTGAACCACAAACCATTCAGGTTATTCACCGACCCGGCATAGAGAAGACCATTATAACCATTGAATTTCCCGCCTATATCCATAGACCCACAGAAAAATTAAGCCAATTACTTCCTTTACAAATTCCGGAAGGCTCTAAGGTTTATTGGGATATTTCAACAAATGATGTAAAAAAGGCCAGTATTTTACTAGGACAAAAACCTCCCAAAATAGATTTCAAGAAAAATATGTTGTTTACAAATTATGAATTTTCAACACAGTTTTTTGAAAATTCAAGCTATCAAATACATTTGTCTAATGAGCACTTTGACAGCCAAAAAACATCTGTTTTTCGAATAGATGTAATAAAAGACCAGTATCCAAAGATCGAAACTCAAGTCATTGAAGATACTTTATATTATCGTTTTTTGATTTTTAAGGGAGTGGCCAATGACGATTATGGGCTTAATCAAGTAGCTTTAAAATATCAAATCAGAGGGGATAAAGAAGCAAATTGGGAATCACAATTTGTTCGAAATCTAGTTGTACCAGCGGGCAAAAGAGAGGTTGATTTTGGATTTTTAGTTGGCCTAGATTCTTTAAAATTACGCCCAGGAGCACAATTGCGTTATTATTTTGAAGTGACTGATTATGACGGAATTCATGGGCCTAAAAAAATGAAAACCCAGCAGCAAATTTGGGAATTTCCTGAATCAAAGCAATTATCAAAAAAATCAGATGATCGTTTTTTGGAATTAGAAAAGAATATATCGTCAAGCATTCAGAAGGCCCAAGAAATAAAGAAGGAATTGACCGATGCGATGAATCGGCTTAAATTAGGGAAAGACCTAAATAATAAAATGCTTGAAGAGGTTTTAGCGAAGGAAAAAGAATTGAAAAAGGCCTTAGATATTTTGAAGGACCAACAAGAAAAGTGGATGGGTCAGCAATTTAGTTTTCAAAAGCCGACGGATCTTTGGATTCAAAAAATGGAGAATTTGCAAAAGCTTATTGATCAAATTCAAACGTCAGATTTAACTAAAGGGACGGATGATTTATTCAAAAACTTACAAAACGAATTGCCTAGCAATTGGCAGAAAAATTTAGAACAAAAACAATCCCTCAATAAAAATAGAGAAAAGGAATTACAAAGGTTGGAACAGTTTTATAAAGACTTGAAAATTGATAAAATGATGGAGGAGTCCATTCAAGATTTGAATGAGCTCAGTCAAAAACAAAGTAAGTTGGCCGAGGAGCCTAACACCAATCAAGCGGCACAAAAAGAAATTAATCAAGAATTTAAGGAACAAGAAAAGGCGATTGATAACCTTGAAAAAGAAATGAATTTGGATTCAAAAGAATTCGATTCATTGGAAGAGGAGATCGAAAAGTCGATGAATAATGCGGAAGAATTAATGGAGAACAAATCCACCAATAAAGCCAAATCGGCCCAGAAAAAATCAGCAGAAGGGCTTAAAAAATTAGCTAAAAAACTAGAGGATAAACGTATGAGTGAGGAGAGTAATGCGCTTGATTTGGAGGTAAACCAATTAAGACTTTTGTTAGATAATTTGTTGCAAATTTCTTTTGAACAAGAACGTGTCATGTTGGATTTTCGTCGTTTACGGGAAGGAAGCCCAGCCTTAAAATCGGCCTCTCAGATGCAAAATAAAATCGCTGAAACAGCTTTTATTTTGGAAGACAGTTTGATTAGCTTAGGTAAAAAAGTAATGCCATTGTCTCAATTGATCACGAGAGAAACGACTGAAATGCACAACCGATTGAATGAGGCTGCCAATATGATGAAGGAACGTAAATGGTCTTTAGTGCAGGCTAGGCAACAACAATCGATGGCTTCAATCAATAAGCTGGCCGTTATGCTATCCGATTTATTGCAGCAAATGCAAAACCAACAAACGCAGATGAAACCTGGTAAAAAAGGGAAGGGGAAACAAAAGCCTCAGGGTTCATGGGCGGCACGCCAACAAAAACTTAATCAGAAAGCCAGAGAAAGTCGGTCCGATAAGCAGGGGCCCATGAGTGAAGATATGATTAAAATAGCTCAAGAACAGGCTAGGCTTCGACAAGAATTAGAAGAAAAATTGCAAGATATTCAAGGCCGACCCGGCTCAGATAATTTAGAGAAAAGTTTAAAGGACCTCATTAAAAACATGGAAAAAAATGAGACTGATTTTGTTAACAAACGTCTTAATCAAGAATTGCAAAATAGGCAAGATCTCATGTTGCCTATTTTATTAGAATCAGAAAAGGCCTTAAAAGAGCAGGGCGAAGATCCTAAAAAAGAATCAAAAAATGCGTTCGAAAAATTTAGAGAAAGTCCACCACCTAATTTGTTGCCGTACCTGAAGAAATTAGAAGAAAATAGATCTTTGTATCAGCGAAAGCCAGTGGATTTAACGCCAAGCTACCAAGAAAAAGTGCTTCGCTACTTAAATCAATTTAAGTAGTTAGTTTCTTTTTGTAAATAGGAACCGTACTGCAAGGTTCGCCAAAAAATAAACTTTTTACGATGGGCTGCAATAACGTTGTAAGCCTTACATAGGCATCTGTTGGCACTGATTCTTTCGAACAACCTTTAACGACTACCCGGCCATCCCGGTAGGTATCCAAATTTAATGCCAATAAGGATTTCGTAAATAATTCTTTTTCTAATTCTTCTAAATTTCCATAGACAATGGTGGCGGCAAAGGGGCTCATTTGTGTACTTACTAACATGAAAGCCCAAATGGGAATGATGGCATCACTTGAACAAGAAATGGCTACATGTTTTCCTTGATATTGATTCCAGGGGTGATCAGCTAGAAAAGCTCTAAAGTCTTTCTCTTTAAGCACCAAATCCATAAATAACAAAGGCTTGATGTCGAAAAATATACGTTCACCAGGAATTCGAATGGTTTCTAAATCCAATTGAATCAATCCGCTTTGTGCTACTTTATTTTCAATCGTATTCTCCATTAGATGTATTTTTTTTGTGGCTTTTGTCCCATATATTCCTTCAAATAATCGGGCTCAATGGTAACTATATTTTCAAAATTTTTGTTCAAATAAGCCTCATAGGCTAATTTCCCCATGTGAATCGCCTCAGGAGAGGTGTTTTCTAAATTAAATGTAAATGAGGGATTGGGAAATGAATCCATGAATTTTTGTGCCCCATGCCCGAAGATTAACGCGTTTTTTTCTTGGTATGCAGCGAATGAAAACTCATCTAAGATTAATGGATTTGCAGGCTCAAGCTCTTGTAAATCGTGGGTATAGACTGCTGTATAAACCTCCATCCTCCTGGCATCCATGACTGGAATTAATATTTGATGCTGTGTTGAATCAGCATGCCCGGCCGCCAGTATTTTTAATGTGGGCACAGCGATTAGTGGTTTATCAAGTCCAAAGCAAAGGCCCTTTGCGGTTGCTAAGCCAATTCTTAAGCCAGTGTAGGATCCGGGGCCGATTGAAATAGCAATCCCAACTAAAGAGCTAAGTTTAGTAGCTGCTTTTTTAATGACGTCCTCAATGAGTAATGTTAGTTGTTTCGCGTGTGCACCTTCTTCCTCACTTTGCGACGCGGCGATTAATCTGCCTTGATTATGCAGTGCCACGGAACATTTTTGAGAAGAAGTTTCAATACTTAAAATGAGACTCATTTATTTTTTTTGGCTAGTATTGCTTGAAATTTTTGAGGCTGATTGAATAAATTCAAACTTTCTAAAATAACAGGATCTTTTGAAAAAGACCATTGGTTCACCCCTTTTTGTAAATAATAATGTAGGATTATTTCTTGCTCAATCAACGAAATAATTTCTTGTTTATGGGCTAAAAGTTCTTTGTCCGTAGATGAGCTCCACTCTGATTTCAAGGCTGACATACTAGTTTCTAAGCCTGCATAAGCTTGGTCTTTTTTAGCCAGGTCTATAGCAATCCTCACTTGCTTTTCCACCGGACTTTCGTAAGTAAATTTTTGGTTTTTAAGCCAATTTTGAAAGTCATTCATATCGTTTTCTGAAAAAACGAAGGATTCGGCGCTGGCAATTTTAGGGTGATTTTTTTGATAATGACAGGCATATAAAAAAATCATATATTGTTTCATGAGGGCTTGCGTAAAACTTGATGACATGAGGTCTTTGCCTATCAGGATATCTGGGAGAATTCCTCCTCCGTCGACAACTGCCCTTCCATTTTGCGTTTTAAAAGTTTTAATGGACGAGTCTTTGTAAGCAATGGCTTGGCCTTCTGAATTTTTATGTTGGTAGTCTATCGCCTGAATACAACGTCCACTTGGGATGTAATATTTAGCGGTGGTGATTTTCATTTTTGTCCGATAGGGAAGATCTCTGGTCACTTGGACTAGCCCCTTTCCGTAACTTTTTTTACCAATCAACACAGCACGGTCGTAATCTTGCATAACGCCTGCCACAATCTCAGCCGCGGAGGCCGAATGGCCATTGATTAATATAATGAGTGGAATATCTGAGTCGAAACTAGCATTCAATGCCGTATACGTTTTATTCCATTCTTCTACTTTCCCTCTGGTTTCTACAATCTTGGTTTCTTTGGCTAAAAATAAATTACAAATATCAACCGCCTGTGTCAGCAAACCACCTGGATTTTCACGGAGATCTAAAATTAATTTTTGCATCCCCGCTTGTTTCAACGTTGACAATGCGGATTTTAGTTCTTTGGTGGCCGAAGCATTAAATTCCTCTAACGAAATATATCCCACACCCGGCCTAATGATGCCAGAATAAATAACATTATTAATTTGAACGGTCTCCCGATTTAAATGAATAGTCTTAGGCGTACTTTCCTCGATTTTCAAAATGGAAATGTCTAAGGAAGTGCCAGCCTGTCCTTTTAATAGTTTAGAAGGTTCAGCCTCAGGAGTATCAGAAATTTTAATGCCATTGACAGAGATCAATTGGTCCCCAATCCCCAATCCGGCTTTAGACGCAGGACTATTTTCATCCACATAGGCAACTCGATATTCTCCATTAATCTCAGTTAAAACGATACCTATTCCTTGGTATTTTCCAGTGGTCATCGTCATGAAATCTTCCAATTCATCCTCAGGATAATATACGGTATACGGATCAAAACTTTTCAAAAGCGCATCTATAGAGGTTTTGACAGCCAGATTTGGATTTACGTCATCCACATAAAATTTATTTAATTCCTTAAATACGGAAGCGTATAAATCTAGATTTTTGGCAATGTCAAATAGACGCTCGCCAGGTCTACTAAAGGAAAACCCAATCAAGCTAACGAATGCGATCAATCCAACGAAAGCCCTTCTGAGATATTTTTGACTAAACTTCATTTTTTAGATTTTCATTTTTTGTAAATGCAGTAAAAATTTGATGCATTTTTTTTTGAATTAATTCAAACGATTCTATATCAGTGCCAATATAAATAAATCCCATTATATCAGGTAATTTATTGTAGGCTAATCCTTGAAATTCAGGTTTTGTTAATCGATATGCTTCCCTTGTTCTTCGCTTGATTACATTGCGGTCTACGGCCTTCTTGAATTTTCTCTTGGGAACTGAAATTAAAATTTGTGGAGATTCGGACTTTAAATCACCGGCACGATACAAAACTCGAAAAGGATAGAAAAATCGTTGTGACACAATTTGACTATCCTTTTGAAATAAAGAATCGATTATTTTTTTTTGCGTTAACCGCTCAGATTTTGGGAAAGTGAATTTCACGGCAAGAATACTTTTTTAAGCAACAGCGAGCCAGAAATCAGCCTTTCTTAGAATTATGGCTTATTTTCCTCTCTTTTCGTCAGAAACTGAAAGCTTATGACGTCCTTTTGCGCGACGCGCAGTTAAAACACGACGACCATTTGCAGTCGACATGCGCTCACGGAAACCATGCTTATTCTTCCTTTTTTTAACCGAGGGTTGGAAAGTTCTTTTCATTTCTATTAATTATTAAATCCCCAACAGTTTCGAATTGGGTTTGCAAAGGTACGAAATTTTATATTTTATTCAAGTGTTCATTGAAAAAAAAATCTGAGGCACTGGGGAAAGGGAAAACAATGCGATGATTTTCTATCTTTGTTCTTTAATATTCAAATTTGAAAGTCTCCATCATTACGGTCTCTTATCAATCGGCTGCCACCCTTAGGCAGACCATAGAGAGCGTATTGGCCCAAAATTACTTGAATAAAGAATACTGGGTCATTGATGGTGGATCTACCGATGGGAGTTTAGAAATTTTGAAATCTTTTGGTTCAGCCATCCATTTTATATCTGAAAAAGATGCTGGAATTTATGATGCGATGAATAAGGGCTTAAAATTAATTCAAGGGGATGTTATAGGGATGATTGGCGCAGATGACTTTTATCCGTCTAACGATGTCATAAGTTCCGTTGTTGCTACCTTTGAATCGAACCAAGTGGATGTGGTGTACGGAGATAAGCAATATGTAAACCCTGAAAATCCAGAAAAGATTGTTCGTTATTGGACGGCAGGTGCATACCAAGAAGATCAATGGCTTTACGGGTGGATGCCACCCCATTTATCGTTTTATATTAAAAAGTCTTCAGCAGATAAAAACGGTCCTTACAGAACGGATTTTACATGTTCAGCAGATTACGAATGGATGCTGAGAGCATTATATAAGAATAAAATGTCGGCGTTTTATTTGCCTAAAGTTTTAATGACCATGCGAAATGGGGGTACAAGTACAGCCTCATGGAAGCATCGTCTTATTGCAAATACGGAAGATCGAAAAGCTTGGTCCGTGAATCATTTACATCCATATTGGTTTACGTTAGCTTTGAAACCTTTACGGAAAATTTTCCAATTATTTAAGTCAAAAAAATGAGAGTAGTATTATTGACCCAGGATGACCCGTTTTTTTTACCAAAGGCAATTAAAAAATTGCATGCGGGATTGCCTAATGATATCGAATGGGTGGGTACAGTGCTTTTTGAGGTTTCCCCTTTTGGTAAAAGAGAATCATTTTTTGCCAAAATGAAAAAGACCTTGGATGTTTTTGGCCTAGAATTTTTTATCTATTTTTCTCTCAAATTTATCAAATCAAAATTGACACCGGGGCATTCCGTCAAAGCCGTATTAAGTCAGGCATCTATACCACTATTTACGCTTGAGGGATCAATTAATTCCCCCGAAAATTTAAAAATACTTTCAGATCTTAAAGCGGATTTATTTGTGTCTATTGGCGGCAATCAGGTATTTAAAAGAGCACTTTTGGATATTCCTACCCAAGGAACAATCAATCTTCATACTGCTTTATTACCCAAGTACCGAGGTTTGATGCCATCATTTTGGGTGTTAAAAAATCAAGAAAAATACACAGGAGTCTCTGTGTTTTTTGTGGATGAGGGCATTGACTCTGGGCCAATCGTTGTGCAGAAGAAAGTGGAAATCGCGGGGAGGACTCAGGAAGAGCTCATTGAATACACGAAAGATATTGGTATGGATTGTATTTTGGAAGCCATGATTTCAATTCGAGATCAATCGTACACGCTAATTCCAAACCCGAAGGAGGAATTAACGTATTTTTCGTTCCCTAGTCGGCAAGACGTAATTACGTTTAAAAAAAATGGAGCCCTATTTTTTAGGTGGATATAAATGACAATTTTAACTTTTGATATCGAAGAGTGGTTTCATTTATTAGATCATCCTAGCACTAGGACTGAGGAAGATTGGGCTAAATTTCCATCCAGGATTCATGAAAATGTAGATCGGATTTTAGACATGCTTCATCGGAACAATCAAAAAGCGACTTTTTTTTGTTTAGGTTGGGTCGCAAGAAAATACCCAGAAATCATCAAAAAAATAGCCAAATCTGGAAACGAAATAGCCACGCACTCCGATTTGCACCAATTGGCCTACCAACAAAATAGAAAAGTATTTGCAGAAGATTTGAAGCGTTCTATTGAAAGCTTAGAAGCGATTACGGGAAATAAAATCAGAGCTTATCGTGCGCCCGGATTCTCATTAATGGAATCAAATAAATGGGTATTTAGTGAATTGATTACGCAGGGAATCGAAATAGATTGTTCGATATTTCCTGCGAAAAGAGCGCATGGGGGCTTTGCTAATTTTGGCCAACAAGAACCTTGTTGGGTCGATGTGGATGGACATAAACTCAAGGAATTTCCCATCAATGTAACTTCAATGGCTGGACTGCCTGTGATCTTTTCAGGAGGGGGTTATTTCAGGTTATTACCTGATGCCATTTTGGCCAAACTTTGGGATCAGCAACCATATGTAATGACTTATTTCCACCCTAGGGATTTTGATGCGGGCCAACCGATGATCCAGGATTTAAGTATGATTCGCAAGTTTAAATCCTATTATGGCCTGGCTGGTGCATTATCTAAATTAGAGCGACTTATCCGAGGACGAGAATTTATAGATTTAGTCGAAGCGGACCAACAGGTAAACTGGGACAAAGCACGTACCGTTTATTTATAAAAAAAGCCTTCATTTCTGAAAGCTTTTTTCTATATGTCTAGATTAAAAATCCTTAAACTTTGATTTCTACGTCTACTCCTGATGGCAATTCTAATTTCATCAATGCATCTACTGTTTTTGCAGATGACGAATAGATATCAATTAAGCGCTTGTAAGTACACAATTGAAATTGCTCACGCGCTTTTTTGTTAACGTGTGGGGATCTTAAAACAGTGAATTTTTCAATTTTTGTTGGCAATGGAATCGGGCCAGAAACAACAGCACCCGTAGCTTTAACAGCTTTTACGATTTTCTCTGCTGATTTGTCCACCAAGGTGTGATCAAATGATTTCAGCTTAATTCGAATTTTTTGATTCATATGAGTTGGTTCATTAAGTGAATGAATAACGAAAGAACCATTAACTCCGTTAGACATGGTATTTATACTGCAAATATAGGCGGATTAATCCTGATTCCCAAATAATTAAAACTTTTGTCGCTGGATGGCTGCGGCTAATTGGATTTCAAATGGTTTTAAATTTAGCTGGAACAGGGTAGGATTTATTTTTTTTAAGGAATTCATGGCTTCTTTGGCATATTCAATTTCCCCTATTTCTAATGCTCGAAATGCGTAAAGTGGATAAAATTGGGGCACTTCTTTATTCCATCTTAGGGCGGCTAAGCTTGCATCATACCCTTCTTTTTTACTAAGAAATAGAATCGCGTTCGTCAAGGTAATTAATTGGAATGGATATTTTTTCACAGCCGCCTTGGCCTCTGATTTGTTTGAAATTTTTGGACTTGCAACGAGAATTAAAGAAGCTTGATGCCAAAAATCAAGTAAAGATTGCAGGCCTTGTGTTTGATCAATGGGTTGAACATCTATATAAAGAGCGATTTTTTCTAAGGAACTTAATGGGTCTTGGTGGAAATAATCTTGCATCGCCTCTGCTAATTTTATTTCAGGGAATAGAGATAAAATGCTTGTATCCTTTGCCATTTCATGGATGGGCAGTAATTTTTGTTTATCCTTAAAGTATGGAATAGAATTGTAAATCATAGCGAGGTCCCTGACATCTGCTCTTGGCTTCAATGAAATTGCTAAAGACTTTGAACCCACTCGTTGATTTCTTAGAATGCCAATGGCCCATAAATTAGCTAAAATGGCAGGATCTTGGGTGGTTTGATCGATATCAGGCAAGGGTATATTTTTATTTAATTTGGCAATTGCGTACAGAAAATTGGCCCTTGTTAATACAGATTCTGAATCGTATTCAAAAGCTTTCTGATGATAATAAAAGGAGGAATCTAATTGATTTAATTTTTCGAAAGTATGGGCTAATTGGGTTATGATTTCGACGCTTTCAGGCATTTTTTGACGCGCGCTTTGCAGGGCAAATAAAGATTCAAATAGGTGATTTTCATTTTGATAAATATTGCTCAATGCAATGGCAATTTTTTCATTGGGGAATTTTACCTGACTTGTCGACAAGTAGTAGGCTAATTCCTCCACCTTATTTTCTTGGTAGGCGATGCGGGCTAAACTTGTATTGCTTTTGGCATTAAGTTTACTATGAATCAAACCTTGTTTGTAGTTGATCTCAGCTAAAAAGGGATCTTTTAAAATCTGAGCTAACTCTCCGTCGGCATTGTATTTTGCCGCTGTTATTTGGTGATAAGCACCTCCATTTAAAGCAAAAACAAAAGCGGAGCCTAAGATTAAAACCCCGATAAATAAAATGTAGGTAGGTAGGATTTGAGGTTTGTCGACGACCTTATAAATCGGCAAATTTAATTTGATCAAGCCATTGAAATTTCGAATGATAAATAATGGGAATAAAACGAGTATGATTATTTGGCTTACTAAGGCCCAAGTTTCGATGGCCCTGATACCAGGATCATTTGACGTATAAAGCATTAGAAAGGCGGTCGATAAGCTTAAAAAAGCTAAGCCAATAAACAATGAATGGCCACCCTGTTTTTTATGTTGTTGATAAAGACCCAACAAAATACTTGAAATCCAAAAAACAAAACTAGGGACAAAGGTTTTTGTCTGAAAATTATAAATCAAATGGCCAAAACTGAAAATTAGGTTCACGGTGTAAAACCCAAAAAGGATCAGCCATTTTTTTTGACTTTCTTTTTTTGTCGGCGAATGCCCTATTTGTAATAAGAACACACAAATAGTATTAGAAAAGAAGATCGTTAAAGAAAATAAGCTAAGAATTCCAAGCCAAATCAGTTGGGAAAAGAGCGCTTCATAAAACGTTTGAATGGGCTGTTCGGCATTTTTGACTAGTATGATGGCCAACCAAAGCAAAATTCCTGATAAGGTAAATAGCCATGAGATGTTTGACCATTTTTTAAAACGTATGATTAAAAAGCTGATTCCGATAAATGAAAAAATAGAAAATAATAGGAATGGGACCGTGGATAGCTCAACGGGAAAAAAAACATAGTGTTGCCGAATTAAAAAAAGAGTGGAGCTTAATTGGCCTAATGAATTTTGGTCGATCACTCCTTGAACTGGAATTAATTCACTGGCTATTTGTGTATTAAAAATAGGCATGCCACCAAAAAAATAATAGGCTAGACATGCTATTCCCAGACCATTTAAAACGAGAAAGACCCAGTTATTAAAAGTGATTGGTTGGTTGCTCAATGATTTATATTAAGATAATGTGCAATCGGAAATTTAAATTTCAGCATAAACTTTAATTCATTCAAAGAAATAGGCTGATTTTGTATAAAAATAGCAAAAAAATTCAAACTGGAGTTTTGGTAATTGGAATTTACAGACTAATTTTGCATTCCGAATGTACAAGGCATTCAGGTAGATGTCAAACATTAGTTTTTAGCTAATCATTAATTTAATTATCAAATGGCAAACGCAGTAAATAAAGGGAAGGTTGCACAAGTAATTGGACCTGTAGTCGATGTTAGTTTTGAAGGAGAGGGATCAACATTACCAGCAATTTTAAACGCACTTTCTGTTACTAAATCAAATGGTCAAGGACTTATTTTAGAAGTTCAACAACATTTAGGAGAGGACAGAGTTCGTACAATTGCCATGGAAGGTACTGAGGGTCTTCAGAGGGGACAAGAAGTGATTGACTTGGGAACACCAATGACTATGCCGACGGGCGAGGGAATCAAGGGCCGTTTGTTTAATGTGGTAGGCGAGGCAATTGATGGTATCAAACAGCCAAAATCTGATAAAGGGATGCCTATTCACCGTTCGGCTCCTAGGTTTGACGAATTAGCTACTACGACTGAAGTTTTATTTACAGGTATTAAGGTAATCGATTTATTAGCTCCTTATGTAAAGGGGGGTAAAATTGGTTTATTTGGTGGAGCGGGTGTTGGTAAAACGGTATTAATCATGGAATTGATTAATAATATTGCCAAAGCATATGAAGGTCTTTCTGTATTCGCTGGAGTGGGTGAACGTACTCGTGAGGGAAATGATTTGCTTCGTGAGATGATTGAATCAGGTGTTATTAAATATGGGGAAGCATTTAAGCATGCGATGGAAGAGGGACAATGGGATTTGTCTAAAGTGGATGAAAACGAATTGTCTAAATCTCAAGCTACCTTGGTATTTGGTCAAATGAATGAGCCTCCTGGAGCACGTGCACGTGTAGCTTTGTCTGGTTTAACAGTGGCTGAGCATTTCCGTGATGGAGATGGAGAAGGTTCTGGTCGTGATATTTTATTTTTTATTGATAATATTTTCCGTTTTACACAAGCAGGTTC
>CAMARL010000013.1 GCA_945860325.1 Spirosoma fluviale
TGCGGTATATAAGTAATGAGAACGACTAGCCCTATACCAACTAATCCCCCAATCAAGCTTAGAAATATAGCTTCAAACAAAAATTGGAATAAAATAAAATAATTTTTCGCACCTAAGGATTTCTGAATGCCAATAATATTAGTCCTTTCTTTGACCGATACAAACATAATATTCGCAATACCAAAGCCACCTACCAATAATGAAAATCCTGCAATTAGTGAACCTGCTATATTTAATGCAGCAAATATTGCATCAAAAAACTGATTTAAACCATCTAATCGGTTCACCGAAAAGCTAAGCTCATCTTTAGGCTTGATTGATCTCAATCCCCTCATCAATCCTGTAACTTCCCCCTCCATGTTCAATTGGCCCAAATCCGAATCAAATGCTTTTAGCGCAATATCAGGTGAGGGTCTATCTTTTTGAAATATGGATGAATAAGTCGAATAAGGAATAAATACTTTTTCATCTGGAGTTCCCCCAAAGCTCAAAATGTCAGTTCCCTTTTTTTCAATAACACCGATAATGGTGAATTTTATTCCGTTCAACTTGATCACCTCTCCCACTGCATTTGAACTTAATTGTAAGTTTTCAGCAACCAAGGAACCAATGATACAAACGTTCATTCCATTTTCTGATTCGATGGGCAAAAAATAACGACCTGAAGCAATCGGGATATTAGCGATTTGATTATAATCATAACTAGCTCCAGTCATATTGACATCCATACTATTACTCCCTTTTGACGCCGTTTTAGTATTTCCATTATCTATGATGGCAATAGCCTGTGCCGATTTCAAATTCTCTTTTAAATATTTGAATTCGGAATATTTCATGTCGGGCCGATTAAAATACTTCCACCACGGATAATTATTCTCCATAATCCAAGGCCATTTTCCTAAGTAAAAAACCCCCGCCCCTGAAAATGAGTCTATTTCTGATCGAATATTTTTATTGAGCGAATCCACAGCCGTAAATACGGCGACTATTGCGAAAATACCCACACTGACACCTAAGAGAGACAGTGTAGTCCTTAAAATATTGGATCTTAATGCCTGATAGGCAAACAAAAAACTTTCCCAAACTTGAATTAAAAATATCATAAATAATGGATTCAACCCAAAATTACAATTATTAGTGAAACCTTGTATGAATAGTTGATGAATAGAAAATATAAACTCTAAATGGTTCTATGAAGGTAAGATTGGATTTTGTAATTTTAGGCTTTGTCGAATAATGTTATGATTTGGAGTCATTCAGAATTAGAAAACTTAACCATTCATTTTGAAGGAAAATTATATTTTGATCAATCTCAAAATTCAGAGATTGCACGTAAAATATATTCAACGGACGCCTCCGTATATCAAGTAAAACCCAGTGCCGTAGCTATTCCAGCGAATGCTAAAGATATTAAGCGACTTATCCTTTTTGCGAAAAAACACAAAACCTCCATCATTCCTAGGGGAGCTGGAACATCCTTAGCGGGCCAAGTGGTCGGCAATGGGATCGTTATGGAGGTGGCATCAAGTTTGAGCAGAATTTTACTTTTAAATAAAAAAGAAAAATCGGTTTGGGTGGAACCCGGAATTATAAGGGATGACTTAAATAAACAAATTGAGACATCCGGGCTGTTTTTTGGCCCAGAAACATCGACAGCAAATCGTGCACTTTTAGGGGGTATGGTTGGGAATAATTCCTGTGGTCTGCATTCCATCGTTTGGGGGAATGTCAGGGACCATTTAGTAGAAACAAGAGCTATTTTATCAGACGGCTCTGAGATACATACTCATCCACTTTCCAATGAAGAATTTTATAAAAAAACTTCGTTAAATAACTTAGAAGGGAATATATATAAGGAAATACATAGAATATTAAACAATCCAGAGCTTCAAAATCAGATTAAAACCCGTTTTCCTAAAGCAGAAATAAAAAGACGAAATAGTGGATATGCGCTGGATGCTTTAATCGACATGCAACCCTTCAATCCTACGGGCCAACCGTTTAATTTATCCGCGTTAATTGCCGGATCGGAAGGAACGCTCGCCATCGTTCATTCAATGAAATTAAATTTATTGGATTTGCCGGCTGTTGAAGTGGCACTCATTTGCATTCATTGCCATAGCATACAAGAATCTTTACAAGCCAATATTGTAGCGCTCACACACCAACCGACGGCATCTGAATTAGTGGATGATTATATCCTATCATTTACTGAAAATCATCCCAATTTTCAAAAGGATCGTGATTTCATCGAAGGAAAACCATCTGCTATTTTAATGGTAGAGTTTAGGTCAACAACCACTGAAGAGCTTAATAAGCAAGTAAATGCGTGTATTCAGAGCTTAAAAGATTCCAAAATAGGATACGCGTACCCAGTACTAGATAAAAATAATATAAATAAAGGTTGGGGCATAAGAAAAGCCGGTTTAGGATTAATCAGAAATGCAATAAGTAAGAAACAACCTGTGAATTTAATTGAAGATTGTGCAGTTTCTCCCGTAGATCTTCCTAATTACATAGCAGAGATACAAGCATTATTAGCTAAACATAAAGTTGACGCGGCTTATTATGCACATGCCGGAGCTGGCGAATTACACATCGAACCCTTTTTAGATATCAACTCACAAGAAGGCAAAATATTATTTCGAAGCATTTTAAGCGAAACGGTTGACATATTAATAAAATACCAGGGTTCATTAAGTGGCGAACATGGGGATGGTCGATTAAGAGGTGAATTTATTGAGAAAATGATGGGCAAGGAATTGCTAAATCTTTTTAAAGAAATCAAGCATATTTTTGACCCATACCAAATACTTAATCCTGGTAAAATTGTAAATAGCCCTCCCATGGATGAGGAATTCAGAATTTCAAATTCGGACGAGTATAAAATTAAAAGTTTTTTCAATTATGGGGATTTCGAAAATCCACTCAGACTGGCCGAAAAGTGCTCAGGTTCAGGGGATTGTAAGAAAACAGCCTTAACGGGAGGAACCATGTGCCCTAGTTTCATGGCGACGCTAGATGAAAAAGATAGTACTCGGGCTAGAGCCAACATGCTCAGACAGATATTATCTGAACCAGGAGAAAACCCCTTCACTAATCCAGAATTAAACGAAATCTTGGATCTTTGTCTTTCCTGCAAAGGTTGCCAAACCGAATGCCCTTCCGGTGTCGATATCACCAAATTAAAAGCAGAAACCCTGCAGCAAAAATATCTAACAGATGGTATTCCTTGGCGCACAAAGCTTATTGGCCATTTTCCTATCCTGCAGAATTTAGCCAGAAAATTCGCCCCCTTATATAATTTCTTCATTGAATTTCCTTTGTCTAGTATCATTATCAAAACCATTTTAGGGTTTTCATGGGAAAGAAGTTTACCTAAGGTTTATTTCTATTCTTTGGAAGATTGGTTCAAAAAATATGCTAAAAAATACCCTCAGAATCAATTCAAAAACGGTTCTGTTTATTTGTTTGCGGATGAATTTACTAATTACAATGAAGTCGACTTAGGTAAAAAAACAGTTCTATTATTAAATGAATTGGGATTTGGGGTAAAAGTACCACAGGGTGTGATTAGTGGTAGAAGTTATTTGTCTAAGGGAATGTTAATCGAAGCAAAAAAAATAGCTGAAAAAAACATCGAAATATTAGCTCCAATTATAAGTTCTAACGAACCTTTTATTGGCATAGAACCCAGCGCCATTTTAACATTTAGAGATGAAATCCCGGATCTTGTAAGTCCCGAAATGAGAGAGTTGGCAAAACAAATAGCCGAAAATTGTTTGTTGGTCGACGAATTTTTATCCCAACAAATAAAACTCAAAAAAATAGTAAAGTCGGACTTTACACAAGAAGGTAAAAAAATCATATTACATGGACATTGCCACCAAAAGTCCATTGCAGGGTTGGTCTCTACCAGACACGTTTTAAGTTTTCCTGAAAATCAAGAAGTCGAACTATTGCCTACAGGTTGCTGCGGAATGGCTGGATCTTTTGGTTATGAGCGAAAGCATTATAAATTATCACAGCAAATAGCCAATTTAGTCTTATTTCCAAGGGTTTTAGCGGCAAAAGAGTCGGTCATCATTGCGTCAAATGGAACATCATGCCGACATCAATTAAAAGATGGAATCGAAAAAACCGGAAAGCATACTGTTGAAATTATGTACGATTCTTTAGCCCAAAAAACATTTAAATCATGATCCAATTTAATATTTCAATCTTTATAGAGCACGCAATAGATTCAAAAGCTTTAAGTGACATTCAACATATCATTCTACCACAATTAATCAATTTGCCATATGTCGACCAAGCACATACATTTGAAATTTTATCGCATCAAGAACCTGATTCAAAAGGGTATTCGATTCAATGTTTAATTCCCAATTTTGAAATACAACATGGAGAAGAAATTGAAAACTTGATATCTTCTTATTTCCAACAAAAATTCCCTAATCAATTCGTTTATTTTCCAAGCCAATTAAAAAGAATTTAAGCCCACAGAATTGGGACATCTAAATACAAATTTGCTTTAGAAAAAGGCCTCGTTCCAAACCAACCTCCCCTATTGGCCGAAAGGGGTGATGGATGTGATGTTTTAATGATGTGGTGTTTCGTAGGGTCTATGTCTTTCCCCAATTTTTGTGCATAATTACCCCATAGCATAAAGACAAGACCACTCTTTCGTAGGTTTAATTCATTCAAAATATGCTTTGTAAATGAAAGCCAACCGATATTAGCATGACTCCCAGGTAATGAATCCTCGACGGTTAAAATTGAATTAATCAACAAAACTCCTTGGTTAGCCCAATGTATAAGATCCCCTGAAGCCAATGAAACACCTAAATCACCCAGTAACTCCTTATTTATATTTTTAAGTGAAGGCGGAAATGCAACACCCTCTGGCACTGAGAAACAAAGGCCATTCGCTTGATTTATTTGATGATAAGGATCTTGCCCTAAAATAACCACCCGAGTATCTTGAAAGGGACAAGCATTATACGCATTAAAAATGTGCTCTAAGGAGGGATATATATTCTTTTTAGGGTATTCTTCATTTAAAAAAATACTGAGTTCATCGAGATGTGTACCCCATCCTGCTTCTAAAACAATATTTTTCCAGTCCTCCGCTAACCATTCATCTAAATTTAGTCTTAAATTGCTCATCAATTATATCGTATGAAAGAATCAAACACAAATAAATATATAATCTCTGTAGAAACCACATACATACCAGATTATGAAATGCAATTACCTTATAAATACTTTTTTACGTATGAAATTACGATCCAAAACTTATCGGATCAAACTGGCCAACTAGTTAGTCGGTATTGGGAAATAAAAGATGGATCAGGGATAAATGAAGTGGTAAACGGTTTGGGTGTGGTGGGCCAACAACCCATTATAGAACCTGGAGACAGCTTTACCTATACTTCCGGATGTCCTTTGATTTCGGCCATTGGCAAAATGGAAGGCTATTACATATTTTTGAATTTAGCAGACAATTCGACCTTCAAGGTACAAATTCCACCTTTTGAACTAATCCCTAACTTCGCTTTAAATTAAATGAATCGATTCTTATTTAACTTAAAAGCAAGAAATGCACATGGATTACATTCCCCATTCGTCTATGAATTATACACCCAAATCATCAATCCTTGCTTGCATCAAACCGGGGAATTAAGCACTTTGTTAAAGAATGAATTGTCAAATTACCAAGGTAAATCACTAGAAAACTTTAAGTTCAACGTACAAATTATAGACATAAGTCAATTTGACACCGAAAATCTAAATATGAATTTTGAGGATGTTTTATTGATCAAAAATATTAGAGAACCAATCCATTTGGCTCAATGGAATCATTTAATCGAAAAAGAGAAAATTATATTTTCAATTGAATTATTTGAATTGGGGCTTTTATTTTTCAACCCAATTGCCCCCAAGCAACATTTTATATTTAAAAAATCTTAGGCCAAAATAGGAGTAATTACTTTCCCCGCCACATCGGTTAATCTAAATGATCTCCCTTGAAAAGGATAGGTTAATTTTTCATGATCCAAACCTAAGATATGTAAAATGGTTGCTTGAAGGTCATGAATATGCGCCTTCCCTTCTACACCTGAGTAGCCTATTTCGTCGGTTGCCCCATAAGTAAACCCTTTTTTTACCCCCGCACCCGCCATCCAAATCGTAAATGCGTCAGGGTGATGGTCACGACCTAAAAAAGGCGCAGGTTTATTATCTCGATTTTCTTGCATGGGGGTACGACCAAATTCACCACTCCAAACAACCAACGTTTCATCCAATAAGCCCCTTTGTTTCAAATCAAATAACAAAGCACTCATTCCTTGGTCTGTTTCTTTACACTTAGTCCGCAATCCTATTTCCAATGCTTCCGAGGCACTAGACCCGTGCGTATCCCAACCCCAATCGTACAATTGAATAAATCGTACTCCATTCTCGGCTAATTTTCTAGCTAAAAGGCAATTGTTGGCAAAAGAAGGAGTTCCGATGGTTGTCCCATATAAATTATGAATATATTCTGGCTCATCACGAATATCCATTACCTCAGGTACGGAAGCTTGCATTTTGAAAGCCATCTCATATTGAGAAATTCGGGTTAATATTTCAGGATCCTGATATTCTTCGTATTCTCTTTGGTTTATTTCATTGATGGCGTCAATGGTACTACGCCTATTCTCGCGAGAAACTTGACTCGGGTTTTCAACATACAAAACCGGCTCACCTGTGGACCTACAATGTACTCCTTGGTATATAGAAGGCAGAAAACCACTTCCCCAAATACTCTTTCCTCCTTCTGGATATTTATTCCCTGAGGTAAGTACAATGAAGCCAGGCAAATTAGCATTTTCAGAACCTAAGCCATAAACAGCCCAAGCACCCATTCCAGGCCTACCTAATCGTGCACTTCCGGTTTGCATAAATAACTGCGCAGGTGCATGATTAAATTGATCCGTATGCATGGCTTTTAAAAAGCAAACCTCATCAACTACATTTTGAAAATAAGGCAAATAATCAGATACCCAAGCACCTGATTGTCCAAATTGATTGAATTTACCTTGAGGTCCCAGCATTTTAGGAACTCCTCGAATAAAGGCAAAGGTTTTCCCTTTCAGCAGTTCTTCCGGACAGTCTTTGCCATGCCATTTGACTAATTCAGGTTTATAATCAAAAAGTTCTAATTGAGATGGAGAACCTGCTTTGTGAATATAAATCACGCGCTTGGCCTTGGGCAGAATATGAGCCAACTTAGCCAAAGATTCTTCTTGGCCTAATGGCGCATTCTCGCAAGATCCCAGCATAGAACCTAAAGCCATCATACCCATCCCTGTAGTACATTCACGCAAGAAATGTCTACGGGTTAAATAATTCAATGCACGATTTTCTAGTTCCTGACTCATATTTTACATTTTAGTCACAAATTCATCCAAATTCAACATGGCACTTGCCGCCCATTCATAACCTTGAATTTTATTAGACGTTTTCATCGACTGTCCTTGCTTAAACAGATTAACCAAAGTAGTTAAATCTTTAGACCTAATCGGATGAACAAACATTTTCTTATACATCGCAGCAATTCGCTCTTCAGGTTTATCCGTTTTCATTTTAACCATATCTAAGGCAATTTTATGTGCCGCTTCCACAAAAACAGGGTCATTAAGAAGTACAAGCGCTTGCAATGGTGTATTTGTACGGACTCTTCGAACTAAACAAACTTCACGTGAAGGAGAGTCAAAAGTAAACTGAGAAGGATAAGGTCCCGTTCGTCTTGTAAATATGTAAATGGCCCTTCTGTATTGTTCATTTCCTTCACTTTGTTTCCATTTTAAATTACTGTTCACCGCTTGCCATACTCCTTCAGGCTGGAATGGCATGACAGGCTTACCAAACATTTTTGGATTTAGTAGGCCAGAGACAGACAAAGCTTGATCCCTTACCTGTTCTGCTGATAGTCTAAACCGAGGTCCTCGAGATAAATATTTGTTATAGGGATCCGTGGCAATGATAGATTTACTCGCTTTTGAATCTTGCTGATAGGTAGAAGAACAAACAATTTCTTTAATCAAAGCTTTAGGCTTCATATCGTATTTGAAAATAAACTGATAGGCCAAATAATCTAATAATTTTTGATGAGAAGGTTTCGCGCCTTGAGAACCAAAATCTTCCAGCGTTTCTACAATACCCATTCCAAACAATTGTTCCCAAAAACGATTAGCCACATTCCTAGCAAATAAAGGATTTGCAGCATCCACGACCCAATTGGCTAGTCCAAGACGATTCCTAGGCCATTCTGGTTTAAATTTATTCATAAATGCAGGCACATCGGCTTGGACAGAATCTCCATGAACGAGCCAATTGCCACGTTTAAATACAAACGTATTTCTACTATAGTCCTTTGGCATTTCTAAATAAATGGGGAAATTATCCGTTTTAGTATTAATTAAGGACAAGAATTCCTCAAAATTATTTTTACTCAGATTTAGTTCTGGCAGTAAAGCAAACCACACAATTTTAAAGACATCATCAGATTTACCGGCCAATTTCCCATTGAAGGCTTCCAGGTAATAGTCCTGCCTTCCCATAGACTCTGGCCATTTCAAAGTTAATAATTTACCTTTGGAGGTGGAGTCCAATTTAACTTTCAAAACAATTTTTCCATCAATACCTCCAGCCCTAATTTGCAATATCCCTCCTGGATTTTTCGAAGAATACTGAATGAGCAATTGCTTGACCCCATCTGTTTTTAAATTTGGGAGCCGACAACTACCCATATGTCTCAAGCCAATTTGCGTACCTCCCAAAAGGGCTCCTTCATTATAATTATCTGCATAATGAGCATGAAACCTTGGTTCTAAAAATTTTACAAATCGGTTTAAATACGTTTTTTGGTGATTAGGCAACGAGGCAATCTTAGTTTGAAAATCCGTTAATTTCTGAATATCAATTTCCTTAAATTGGCGAATGTTGGGAGCTTCATCTCCAGTATCTTCATCCCTAGTATTATTAAGAAATGCCATGAATTTATAATATTCATCATGCTTGATAGGATCATATGGATGGCTATGACATTGAACGCAAGAAAATGAAGTACCATGTAACGCATCCCAAGTTGTATTAACACGGTCTATAACAGCTGCTACTCTAAATTCCTCGTCGACAGTTCCCGTTTCATCATTGTTCATGGTATTGCGATGAAATCCGGTAGCAATGTAATCTTCATCTTTAGGATTTTCCAATAAATCTCCGGCTAATTGTTTTTTCACAAATTCGCGAAAAGATAGATTTTTATTAAAGGAGGATATAACCCAATCTCGATAAGGCCAAATGGTTCTTCCGTTATCTTTTTGGTACCCACGACTATCTGAGTAGCGCGCCAAATCTAACCATACGGAGGCCCATTTCTCGCCAAAAGAGGGTAAATTCATTAATTTGTCAACAAATTTCGCATAATCTTCATCCGAATTAATTAGGCTAAATTCCTTAACCATGGCTTCTGTAGGAGGCAAACCTGTTAAGTCAAGAGAAAGTCGACGAATTAAAATCGCTTTTTCAGCCTGTTTTGAATGAGTTAGACCTTGATTCGCTAACTCATCTAAAACAAAATCATCGACCGGGTTTTTAACAAAACTTTTAGTCCAAAACATTAATTTTGAAAGCAATCCTTCACTGGATGGAATGGTCGGTTTTTTAACGGGTAAATAAGCCCAATGATCCTCCCATTTAGCCCCTTCTTTGACCCATTGAGTCAATATATTGATTTCTTTAGAAGTCAATGGCTCCTTTTTATATGGCATTTTTTCCTCGGGATCTTTGGAATGTAAACGGCTTATAAAATCGCTTTTTTCTGGATGAAATGGGACAATACTGGGTCTACCTGAAGCCGTACTCGCATAAGCTTCCTCTTGAAACAGCAAACTAAACTTCCCTTGCTTTTTGACACCCCCATGGCAAGTGATACAATTCTTATTCAGGATGGGTTTAACATCTTGAGCATAGGATATTTGCGCACGTGAGGAAGATGAAATATAGGTTGACACTAAAATACCACCGACAATCAGCGATACCGTCAACAACCAATACATATTTCCTTTGCTCACCATATAAACTAGTATATAAAGCTTTAATCTTCAAATTTATACTAAGTTTTTGGTATAAAAAAAAGGGTGACTGAATAGTCACCCTTTAAAATTAAAATTTCTAAGATTAAGCTGGTTTAGCTATCTCAACTAAAACCCTTTTACCCTTAATTTGAGCACCTGCCATTTTTTCTAAAACGACATTGGCATACTCCTTAGGAAAATCTACATAGGTATGTTTATTCTCTATTTGTATTTGACCTAATACATTTCCTGGGATTCCAGACTCTCCTGCAAAGGCGCCCACAATATTAGAAGGTGATATTTTTTCGTCAAATCCAATGTTAACAAACATACGGACCATATTTTCATCTGAGCGATAAGGCTTTCCTTCACGATCCATGCGTGGACCTCTTGGAGCTGATGAACGATCACGATCATTTCCTCTTTCAAAACGTCCTCCACGATCTCCACCACCACGAGAATCGCGATCGAAGCGACCAGCACCTCTACGGCCATCACGGTCTCCTCCACGATCATTGCGATCTCTAAATCCTCCGCCACCGCGTTCGTCACGGCCATATTTACGTGATTGACGTTCAAGTTCCCCCTCTAAATTTTCATCGCCAAACTCATTTTTCTGAACACCCATGCTCAATTTCACTAGCGCACTTACAATTTGATCTACTGTAAATCCAGCATGTTGCAAGTTTGGTAAGGCATCCGCAAACAAATCTAAATCGCCTTCTCCAATCGTGCTAGCGACACGTTCAATAAACATGCCTTTTTTAATACCGACCACATCAGAGAAAGTTGGAATTACCCCCTTATCTATTTTCACTTTGGTATAATTCATGATTTCACGTAAACGATTACGTTCTGAACCCACCACCAAAGTAAAAGCTTTACCAAATTTACCAGCACGACCTGTACGGCCGATACGGTGTACGTAATATTCTTCGTCTAATGGGATATCATAATTAATAACGGCATCCACATTTTCAACATCCAAGCCACGAGCCGCAACATCTGTCGCGACTAAAAAACTAACATTTCCAGAACGGAAACGATTCATTACTTGCGTACGCTGACTCTGTCTTAAATCACCATGCAAGCCTTCGGCTGCATAACCTCTCAATGCTAATTCTTCAACAACCTCGTCTACACGCTTTTTCTGATTGCAAAAAATTAAAACTAATTTTAATGCATAAAAATCGATCAAACGAGTAGTTACCTCCATTTTAGCTCTTCCTTTAACATCAAAATATAATTGCTCAATATTGACGTTGGTAATCTCATTCTTAACCACCTTAACTAATTTCGGATCCGTTAAATAACGATTTGTTAAAGCCAATATAGGCTTAGACATCGTAGCTGAGAATAAAACTGTCTGGCGCTCATTCGGTATTTCTTCTAAAATACTTTCAATATCCTCACGGAAACCCATGTCTAACATTTCATCCGCCTCATCCAAAACGACCATAGAGGTCTGATTCAATTTCAAAGCTCTACGCTCAATTAAATCAATCACACGTCCAGGAGTTCCTACGACGATGTTTGCACCAGCTTTTAAAGACTTAATTTGTCTGTCAATCGAATCACCACCATAAACAGTAGTTACCCAAATACCTTTTGTGAATTTGGACAATTTCCTCATTTCTTCTGAAACCTGAACCGCTAATTCACGGGTAGGACATAAAATGATCGCTTGAACAAATTTCTCAAAAGGAACAATATGCTCAATCATGGGTATGCCAAATGCAGCAGTCTTTCCAGTGCCTGTTTGCGCCTGACCGATTACATCTCTACCCTCCATAACAAATGGAATTGCTTCTGATTGAATGGGAGAAGCATATTCAAAGCCCATTTCTTTAACTGCGGCTTGGATTCCTTCCGATAAAGGAAGCGAATCAAAGCGAATTTTTTCACTCATTTAGATATATTTTAATTACGATGCCCGAACACATCCGTAATTTAACTCTTGCCAATAGCCCTAAAAAAAAGGAAAGGGATTTACATTAAATGTAAAAAGAGTTTGTGCGGATGTATTTGTACTTATTTATTACAAAAGTATCTTAATAATCTATATAAACCTAATATATTGTATTATTTCAATAAATTACGCTTGGAAAATATAAATTTGACCCGAGAATCAGCCTGATTATTTACACTTTCAACGCTAGCTTGTACACTAATTTTTTTAAATGAAAGCCCTTCGCCTACTAATCGGTTTTTAATAATAAAACCTCGTTTAAAGGATGATTTGTCATCTTTACTTGATATTGCAGCAATCTGAACATCTACAATTTTAGATTTATTCATCTGGATCGAAAGCTGCTTAAATAAATAATCCATTGGCTTTACTAATAAATCCGTATTCTCATCAAAAATAAGTTCTTGACAAATTAATTCTAAGGGAGAAGTTTGCGTGGAATCCATTAAATATGTGTGTAAATCGACCAAGATAGATTTCTTAGGCACCACTAATTGAGTACCATCTGGCCAATTTAACGTAAAAAGGGAATCATTCTTAATTCGATTAGAATCTAAGACTGCTTTTGTTAAACTATCATTTAATTTATTCAAACTGTCTATTGGAATTACCTCCTCCAAATCCGTGCTTATTTCTGGCACTGAAGCTGGTTTAAATAAGGTATACCAAATGGTAAATCCGCTTAAAATGATAGTGATAACGATGTAGATGAGATTTTTTTGATTAAAAAGAGACGATTTCGATTTAGCTTCATCTCGCCCTGGGTCTTCTGTCAAATATACTAAAGCCTCAGGATCTAGTTTCAATACATCGGAAAGTAATAAAATATCAGAAATAGCAAAACGCAAATTAGAAGGGCATAAAATACTAAAATCTCCTTTTTTAATAATAAAAAACTCGGCATATGATTTCCAATCTTTTAATGAATCGTAGTCTTCTTCTTTTAATTTAAATCCATATAAACCAAAAACGACACTCAATCCTTTCAAAAAAGATGAACTTTTACATCCTAATTCCCTTGAAATTAACATCGCTATAGCGCTCTTTTTATCAGGAATAAGGATTCCTATTAAGCCTTCTCCATATTGACTTATTTCTTCTAATTGTAATTTAGTTGCATTTCCAGCCTGCAATTCCTCTATAGCGACACGCGGGATTGGCTTTTGTAAAATAAAATTATAAAGAGCGTTGAATCTAATTCGATTACGAATTAATTTTAATAATCCACCTAAAATTATAGCTTCCCAAATTGGGATCAACTCTTCTACTTTGGGTTCTGACTCACCAGTAAATAAAGAGATTCTGCGAATCACATTTCCGCGCAAATCTTCTTGAATAACACCAAACAATTCCCCCATAGTTTTTATCTCAAATACAAAATTACAAGTACTCGAGCACATATAAGAATTATTTTTTGCATATTTTTTTCTTTTATTCTCTGTAAACTTTACATTCATTACCTTTGTACCATGAAGAAAGTATTATTCATAGACCGGGATGGCACTTTAATAATTGAGCCTCAACCAGATCAGCAAGTTGACAGTTTAGAAAAATTGTCCTTTTTGCCTCATGTTATATCTAATTTAAAGAAGATTAATGAAGAATTAGACTTTGAATTAGTCATGGTCACCAACCAAGATGGACTAGGTACTACCTCATTTCCCGAAGAAACATTTTGGCCAGCCCAAAACAAAATGTTGGAAACTTTAGCTTCTGAAGGGATTGTGTTTTCGAATATTTTAATTGACAAATCATTTCCTGCGGATAATCTTCCTACTAGAAAACCCGGCCTAGGTTTATTAGGAGAGTACCTGACGGCCGAGTATGATTTAAAAAATTCATTTGTCATTGGCGACCGAATCACCGACATTCAATTGGCGAAAAATCTAGGTGCAAAGGCATTCTTCATTAGTGAATTAGAAATCCCTACGGAATTAAAATCAATCACAGCGCTACAAACGACTCATTGGAATGACATATATTCCTATTTAAAATTACCCGAGCGCCTAATCATTCATACTAGAAATACGAATGAGACTAAAATTTCGATCCAATTGAACCTAGATGGAAAAGGAAATGCCAACAATCAAACGGGTTTAGCCTTTTTTGATCATATGTTAGATCAAATCGCAAAGCACGGTAACCTTGATCTTCGCATACAGGTTAATGGTGATTTACATATAGACGAACATCATACCATAGAAGATACTGGAATTGCCTTGGGTGAAGCATTTACATTGGCATTAGGTCAAAAGAAAGGTATCGCTCGATACGGATTTTTATTGCCCATGGATGATTGTTTAGCCCAAGTGGCTTTAGATTTTTCAGGTCGAAATTGGCTCGTTTGGGAGGCTGAATTTAAAAGAGAGAAGATTGGTGAGATGCCAACTGAAATGTTCAGTCACTTCTTTAAATCATTTTCGGATGGTGCCAAATGTAATTTAAATATTAAAGCTGAAGGAAAAAACGAGCATCATAAAATTGAATCGATTTTTAAGGCTTTTGCCAAATCGATCCAATTAGCCGTTAAAAGAGATATAAATAATTTAAATTCTTTGCCTAGCACAAAAGGATTACTATAATTAATTTCATAATTTTGAGTAAAATTTAACATCATATGGGATATTCAGGAGCCGCCTTTTTTATCATTTTATTTGCAATAGCTATCATGGTAGGAGCTAAACTTCAACATATTTACAAGGAAAGAGGCAAATAAAAAATTAAAGTATTCCCTCATCTGCAAAACTGAAATAGGTTTCTGAAGACACAATCAAGTGATCAGAAATCTGTATTTCAAATAAGTTTGCAGCTTCAATAATCTTTTTGGTTAAATGCTTATCGGCCTGACTGGGTTGTAATTGACCAGAAGGATGATTATGTGCCAATATGATGGCTGAAGATGTTTGCTCTAAAGCAGATTTAAACAATAATTTTATATCCACAGAAGTACCCGCAACACCACCTACACTAAATTTTTCTAATTTAATTAATCGAGAAGCGCGATTTAAATGAATAATCCAAAATTCTTCATGCGCTAAATCACTTAAGTGAGGTCTCAATAAGTTATAGGCATCTTTTGAAGCCAATATAGTGTCGATTCGATGTGTTGTTTCAAAAACCATTCGCCGTCGGCCTAGCTCTAATGCAGCCACTAAAACGGCTGATTTAGCCTTTCCAATCCCTTTGAATTTCATAAAGTCAAATTGATTAAAGCGACCTAACTTATTTAAATCCCCTTGAATGGAGTTCAATATATCTTTTGAAAGATCTAATGCCGATTTATTAGGGATCCCCGAGCCTATCAATAAAGAGAGTATTTCATCAATCCGTAAGGTATCCTTCCCTTTTATTGCCATCAACTCGCGTGGCCTTTCCTCCAATCGAATTTCTTTGATTTTACCTCCATTAAGTAAATAATTCATAGGAACATTTTTCCTGAAGGTAATCCTTATAAACAAGAAAACCCCGCGATTGCGGGGTTTATCAATATGCTGATAATCTAAAACTATGCGGCTAATTTATTGGCCAACTTAGCTAATTTAGATTTTTGATTTTCTGCTTTATTCTTATGAATGATGTTTTTCTTAGCTAATTTATCTAAAGCAGAAGAAACCTTTTTGTACAAATCAACAACTATAGTTTTATCTGTAGCCAAACGCAGATTTTTAATCATCGTACGAGTAGACTTGTGTTGATAACGGTTACGCAAACGCTTTGATTCATTTGCTCTAATACGCTTTAATGCTGATTTATGATTTGCCATTGCTTTAAATAATCTTCTTCTTCTAATAAAATTGAAATGCAAAATTAAACAAAATGATTTTAAAACACAACATACTAAACAAAAAAAGCAGTCAAATCCTTATAATTTTAATCCTGACACTTCGTTCTAGCGCATATTCAAGCGTAATGATCAAACCTTGGGGATTTTTTGCACATAAAAAAATAAATACGCTGGCCATATATACCTTGCCTATGGAAATGATAACATTTTACAAAAGGCATCAAAAAGAAATTGAGGGTTTATCCGTTTTGCCAGACCAACGAAGATATATCATGGATAATGAGGCTTCTAGGCATTATATTGATTTAGACCGTTATAAGATTTCAGATATTCAGTATACGACCTGGGCCGAAATAACAAAGAACATCCATCCAGATAGTTTAGTGACGCATGGAATCGTCCCTTGGCACATTCCCATTTTATACCAACAATTGAAATATGCGTTTGTTCGTCGAGATACTGTTACGATTATTAAATTATCGGCCGAAATGGGACATTATGTTGGCGATTTACATGTTCCATTACATACAACATCCAATTATGATGGACAAAAAACCGGGCAGACGGGATTACATGCATTTTGGGAATCTCGTATTCCTGAATTATTAAATGAGGCATTAGAGGAGTGGGTTGGCCCAGCTACTTTCATTCCTAATGTATCTAAATCTACCTGGGATTGGGTATTAGAATCACATACTGAAGTAAAAATTTTAATCGAACAAGAAGCGAAATTAAATTCCACATTTAAACAATCAAAAAAATATACTTTCGAAAAAAAGGGCAGCGTATTACAAAAGAATTATAGCGTAGAATACAGCAAAAAATATCACCAAGTACTTGACCATCAAATAGAAAATAGATTTCAAAGTGCTTATAAACATGTAGGTGATATTTGGTATTCAGCTTGGATTGAAGCGGGCCAACCCTTTTTTAAATAAAATTTTGCAATTTTACAGGATGGAAGACATAAAATTTGTACAGCTAAAACCAGGAAAAGATTCACCAGTAAAAAGATTCCATCCTTGGATTTTCTCAGGAGCTATCTTAAAGCAAAGTGATCATTTAAAAGATGGAGACTGGGTCAATGTTATCAGTTCAAGAGATGAATTTTTGGGTACGGGTCATTTTCATCATGGAAGTATTTCTGTCAAAATTGTTTCTTTTAAAGAGATCACATCCAAAGAAGAATTTTGGATTCAAAGAATTCAAAATGCATTTGATTTAAGGCAAAAGCTTCCTTTGGGAGAAACTAACGCTTATCGGCTGATACATGGGGAAGGAGACGGATGCCCTGGATTGGTGATTGACCATTACAATGGAGTTTTTGTATTTCAGGCGCATACCATAGGGATGCACTTAGATCGCCTGGAAGTGGTTAAAGCGCTTAAGCATGTATTTGGGAAAAAGATTAAAGCCATTTATGATAAGAGTAAGGAAACCTTGCCGCCTGAATATGCGCAAAATTGTAATAATGATTATTTAGAAGGAAGTGCAAAAACTCCGCATGAAATCGTAGAAAATGGGATAAAATTTTCGGTCAATTGGGTTACTGGGCAAAAAACAGGTTTCTTCATTGATCAACGCGATAATAGACATTTGCTATCGTTGTATTCAAAAGGTAAAACTATATTAAATACATTTTGCTATTCGGGTGGGTTTTCTATGTATGCACTTAAAGAAGGTGCTAAAAAGGTGGTATCATTGGACACCTCAGCCAAAGCGATTGATTTAGTCAATATCAATTTAACCTTAAATGAATTATCAATTAAAAAACACGAATCCATTGTAGGCGAAACCCTACCCTATTTAAAGAATTGTGAGGAAGAATTTGATATCATTATTTTGGATCCACCAGCCTTTGCTAAATCGATTAGCAGTAAACACAAGGCGCTTCAAGGCTATCAAAAAATCAATTATTTAGCCATCAAGAAAATTAAAAAAAACGGACTCATTTTCACATATTCTTGCTCCCAAGTAATAACAAGAGACTTATTCTACAACATGTTAGTTGCCGCAGGAATAGAGACCGGAAGAGAAATCCAAGTGATTCATCAAATGACGCAAGCTCCCGATCATCCGATCAATTTATTTCACCCGGAAAGCAATTACCTAAAAGGTTTTGTGTTAAGAGTTATCTAATTAACAAAACGGAAGATGCGATTCCAGCGAATTTTACCTGAGAAAAGACCTTTGTTAGGATCTAATGACATCCAGACAAATACAGCCTTTCCTACGATATGATCGGCAGGAACAAAACCCCAAAACCTTGAATCAGCTGAATTGTGGCGATTATCCCCCATCATAAAATAGTAATCTTGTTTAAAAGTATAACTATTTAATACTTTTCCATTTTGTGAAATTTTATCTCCGTTGATCGTTATGCCATCGTTTCCTTCGTACTTCTGAATAGCTTCTTGGTATAATTTGACATTTTTGGCATCTAAATTGACAGTCCAGCCTTTTGCCGGAATTTGTAAAGGTCCAAACCAATCTCTATTCCATTTGAACTGAATAGTATCATGAGGAAAAATGGCTTCAAATGCCTGTCCTTTGACATCTTTAAATGAATCATAATCAAAAGTTTTAGCAAATGAAGATTTAGAAATTTCTGAAATCTTAACATGCGAGGTATTCAATTTATACCCGACCAATTGGTTTAATGAGTCAGCAAGAGGCAACCAATCTGCTGAATCAAAGCTAGCATCAGGAGAATTACGGATACCAAATTGGTCAAAAAAACTTTCTTCTAACGTCTCCTTGGTCTTCATGAATACAGGATGTTGCATTCTTTCCGGATTTTCCAAGGCCTTATTATTAATCAATACCTGTTGGTTCCTAACCTCAATCACATCACCCGGTGTACCTACACACCTTTTTACATAAAAAGTACGAAGGTCTAATGGAGCATCTCCATCGTCTTCCCAATTAGGTGCATTGAAAACAACGGCATCCCCCTTTTTAACTTCTGTAAAACCAGGTAAACGGAAAGTTGGCAAATTCAACCAACGTAAATAAGAAGGTATATTCGTGAACCATATTTTTTGATGCGTTAAAGGCAATTGCAAAGGAGTTTTTGGCGTGCGAACCCCATAATGCATTTTACTAACAAACAAAAAATCGCCTACCATTAAAGAACTTTCCATGGATGGTGTAGGAATGGTATATGCCTCAAAAAGAAAAAAGCGAATTAGGGTAGCCGCGACTACTGCAAATAAAACAGAATCCAACCACTCTCTAAAGGCTGATTTTTGCGTAGGTTTTTTTGCGTCTTTGGAATTCATAAAATTATTTTTTGTGTAAATACTTATCTATTAACTCTTGTGATGGTTTATTTATGTAGGGCGAAGGAAAACCTCTTTCTACAAAATCAACATCTTCCATATTGGTATACCGTAAATGAGAAGACCACCTTATTTGATTATTAGTTATAACACCCGATTCGTGAACTAGCAAGGTAGAAAAAATGACAATATCTCCCATATTCACTTCAGGTTGCAATTTAGGATATGCACTTCGGTCAAATGGCACCTCAGCAAAACCATTTTCTAATTTATCCGTCAGTGGTCCCAATTTATGAGAACCCGGGTAAAATATGACAGGGCCATGTCCAATTTTCAAATCAATTAAAGGAAACCAAACAACAATCGAATCCTGTGAAGCCAACATGGAAACCCAATCTTGATGCAATGGCGTTTTGTAGAAATGCTCCGCCATGGCAAGGTTCGGATGATTGAAAAATAACATGGGCCGAGTACACATTAAAGGCTTTGACAA
>CAMARL010000014.1 GCA_945860325.1 Spirosoma fluviale
ATCATCACCCCAGCTAAAATAGCGTTTTTAACTCGAGAAGAATCGGCATAAAACTCGGCAAAATAGTAAATGCCTAAAAATATAAATAAGTTGAACAGCGGGTCAATAATCCCCGAACTTGCATACACATGCGGAGTAATGGCCGCTAGGTAAGAAAAAGCCCAAAGGTGTCCAAAATTATCAGAAAAATGTTTTTTACCTATCTTAAAAATGAGTAATAGCGTTGCAATTCCGACGATCGCATTCGGAAAACGAGCGGCAAATTCCATACTTGTCCAAGCATGTTCCGTAAAAGTGCCAAAGAACATAAAACTTAATGCTTGCAGCCAAATGAATAATGGAGGCTTTTCCCAAAAAGGTAAAAAATTAATTTGAACACTTAAAAAATCTTGGCTAACCAACATTTCACGGGCCGACTCCGCAAAATTTATTTCATCCCAATCGAACAGATGTGATGCCCCTAAATTGGGTAAAAAGACAAGGCCGCCCAAAAAAATCCAACATAAATAGGGAAAACGCTTGGCATATGAGATCATTGTAAATCGGATTTTGAAACATTCAAGGAATAAACGAAAAGCGATACTCCCGTGCCGATCATAGCCCCCACAGCGGTATCCACTGGAAAATGTTGAAATAAATAAATCCTTGAATAAGCCACTAGCATAGCATAAAAGACCATTAATAGGGTAATCCATGGCTTGTTGGCCGCCAACGAGATCCAAAAGCACATAAACCAGGCAGCCGAAGTATGGCCCGAAGGCATACTGTTATATTCACTGATCAAAAGGTTTTGCACCAAATGCCAAGGATGTGCCTGCCCCTTAAAATAGGCCAGCGGCCGAAGAGCGTCTTTAAAAACGATTAATTTCAGAAATTGGATAAGAAGGGTTGAAAAAATATACGAAATCACATAGGACTTTAATAAATCGCTTTTTTTCCAAATAAGATATCCCAAAAACAAAATCGGGATCGTTATTTCCGCTCCTGAACTAATTATTTTAAACAAAAAATCTGCCTCAGGAGAATGAAATGAATTAATAAGGCTCATTTGAGCCATGCGATCCAATGAAAAAATATAGGTCAAAACCACGGCTTCAAAAAAGATTAAACCCGATAAATAATAAATGACCACCTTATTCCTTGTACTCATGCCGACAAAGGTCGTAAGATTTTACGAAATTGTTATTTGATCATTTGCTCTTTAATAAAATTTGCCTAATTTTGCATTCCTTTTTTTATCCACCTTTGGAAATGAAAGTTTTAGACGCATATCAGATACCCATACTTTCTTTAGAAGATAAATCGTATCGATATACCTTTGAAGGGGCGGATGATTTCTTCCAAGCTTTTGAACAAGAATGGGTGGAAAAAGGGCAATTCGGATCAGTAGTAGAACTTAATAAGTCGGCTACAATGATTCAAGTAGAGTTGAAAATTGAAGGTTCGATTCGATTAATTTGTGATCGATCCCTAGAGGAATTTGATTATCCGTTTGAGGTAGATGAGAAACTTATTTATAAGTATTCGGATCACTCAGAGGAAATGGGGAATAACTTGTTTTTAATCGACAGGAAATCTCCAAAATTAGATTTATCGCAGGATTTGTTTGATTTCATAGCGTTACAAGTACCTATGAAAAAATTACATCCGCGATATACCCATGAGGCGGATGCCTTGGAAGGAAATCAGTTTATTTATTCGACCGAAAAAGTTTTGGGCGATCAATCTACTGAAAAAGCAGAAGAAGACATGGACCCACGTTGGGCCGCATTAAAAAATTTAAAAGACAATAATTAAAGAACAATACAATGGCACATCCTAAAAGAAAAATTTCTAAGACAAGACGTGATACGAGAAGAGCGCATGACTTTGGTACACCAAGGCAATTAGCGGTGGATAGCCAAACAGGCGAAACACATTTATTTCATCGTGCGCATGCTCATGAGGGTAACTTATACTACAAAGGCAAAATGATTGTAGAAGGTTATACTGGAAAAGCATAATCAGTCACCAACAAACCAAGGTATTTTCGCAAATGCGAAAATATCCCGTTAAAATGCTATTTTTTGACTAAAATAAATACTATTTTTGCACTTCGATTTTAGTATTTAAAACAAAATAGATGAACATAGCAATCGACGTGATGGGAGGAGATTATGCTCCAGAGGCAGTGATTGATGGAATAATAGAATCAATTAATTTGTTGACCAACAATGAGACTATATTAGCCATAGGACCAGAAGACGTCATTAATTCCTTATTTAAATCTCGAAATTTCACAAGTACACAGGTTCGCGTTGTTCATGCGGATCAGGTCATTGAAATGGGAGAACATCCGACAAAAGCATTAAGTCAAAAACCCAATTCCAGCATCGGCATTGGGTTTTCTCTTTTAAAAGAGGGAAAAGCAGATGTATTTGCCTCAGCAGGAAATACGGGGGCTATGATGGTGGGGGCGCTTTTTTCAATAAAAACAATCCATGGGATTCAGAGACCGGCTATAGCAGGTTTTGTACCTCAGGTCGATGGCCATTACGCGATTATGTTAGACATTGGCGCTAATGCGGATTGCAAACCTGAGATGTTAGCCCAATGGGCGGAGTTAGGCTCTATCTATTTTGAATCAACGACAGGAAAATCAAATCCTCGCGTAGGTTTGATGAACATTGGAGAAGAGGAAAAAAAAGGGAGCATCTTGGCTCAGGGCACGCATGCCTTATTAAAGGAAAATTCTCACATTAATTTTATAGGAAATATAGAAGGAAAAGATTTATTTCGTAACAAGGCTGATGTGATTGTTACCGATGGATTTACCGGAAATATAGTCTTAAAAATGGGTGAGTCTATTTATAACATCATGAAAGAGCAGGGGATGATGAATGATTTTGTTGAGAATACCAATTATGAAAATTATGGAGGAAGCCCCATTATAGGCATCAATGGAAATGTAATTATAGCCCATGGAGCATCAAGCCCCAAAGCGATTAAAAATATGATTAAGCTTTGTAAATCAGTCGTTGACTCAAATGTATGCCAAAAAATTAAGGCAGAATTTGAGGAAAAATAACAAAACACATAGGAGGTCGAAGAGAACCATGCAAAATAAAATTAGTGCAGCCATTACAGGAGTTTCAGGATATGTTCCAGAGTATGTGCTGACCAATGAAGAATTAGAAAAGTTAGTAGAAACCAATGACGAGTGGATTACTTCGAGAACAGGAATTAAAGAAAGGCGCGTTTTAAAAGGAGAAGGACAAGGGACTTCTGTGATGGCTGCCAAAGCAGTTTCAGACTTATTAGCCAAAACAAATACTAAGCCTGAGGAAATCGATTTGGTTATTTGCGCGACGGTAACCCCTGATTATTTTTTCCCTTCCGCGTCCAATTTGATTTGTAAAGCAGTAGGCATTCGAGAGACTGCTTCATTTGATTTAGCAGCGGCCTGTTCAGGCTTTTTAAATGCCTTAGCTACGGGAACCGTATTTATTGAATCAGGAAGGTATAAAAAAGTAATCGTGGTGGGAGCGGATAAAATGTCTGCCATCGTAGATTATACCGATCGAACTACTTGCATTTTATTTGGCGATGGTGCCGGAGCGGTTTTGTTGGAACCCAACGATGAAGGAGTAGGAGTTCAAGATTTTATTTTAAAGTCTGATGGGGAAGGTTGTGAGAGTTTAATGCAAAAAGGGGGAGGCAGCGCCTATCCGCCAACCCACGAAACCATTGATCAAAAATTGCATTACATAGGCCAAGAAGGCCAGTCGGTCTTCAAATTTGCGGTGACTCGCATGGCTGATATTTCTGCCGAAATCATGGAAAGAAATCAATTGACCGGTGAGGATATTCGTTTTTTAGTTCCTCATCAGGCCAATAAAAGAATCATTGACGCCACGGCATCTCGAATGAATATTGGAGAAGAGAAGGTGATGTTGAATATTCAAAAATATGGGAATACGACCGCAGCCACCATACCTTTGTGTCTTTGGGATTATGAAAATCAATTAAAAAAAGGAGATAATTTAATTTTAGCAGCTTTTGGAGGCGGATTTACGTGGGCATCAGCGTATGTAAAATGGGCCTATGACCCCAAAAAATAAACAAGCATGGCAACTACAGCAGATATTAAAAACGGAATGGTGATTAAATTCAACGATGATTTATTTTCAATCATTGAGTTTTTACACGTAAAACCGGGAAAAGGTCCCGCATTTGTACGGACAAAATTACGCTCATTGAACACGGCAAGAGTGATCGACAATACCTTTAATTCGGGTGTGGCCATTTATCCAGTACGTGTGGAGCGTAGGAAATTCCAATTTATTTATAAAGATGAATTTGGGTACAACTTCATGGATAATGAGTCATTTGAGCAAATTTTATTGAATTCGAATTTAGTGATCATGGCAGATTTGATGAAAGAAGGCCAGGAGGTTGAGATTTTAATCAACACGGAAAACGAACAGGCTATCTCATGTGAATTACCTCCGTTTGTTGAATTAAAAGTCACTTATACGGAACCCGGTGTTCGTGGAGATACGGCAAATTCACCCAAAAAACCGGCAACCGTTGAGACTGGAGCCACCATTACCGTTCCAATATTCATCGAACAAGACGAAATTATAAAAGTTGACACAAGAACCTACGCATATGCGGAGCGTGTAAAATAATTTTATCTACCTTTACACGCGTAAAATAATTTAAAAATGGATACTAAAGAAATACAAAGACTTTTAGATTATATAGCTAAATCACCATTAGCTGAGGTAAGCATCGAAACGGAAGGATTAAAAGTTTCCGTGAAGAAACATAGTACAGCCGCACCTGTGGTACAAATGGCTGCAGCTCCGGCTCCTACTCCTATCGCGTATAGGGAAGAGGCGCAAGCCCCTACGGCACCAAGCATCTCCATGACAGATCATTTATATACGGTCAAATCACCTATGATAGGCACATTTTACCGTTCGGCAGGCCCTGATAAAGAAAACTTTATTGAGGTCGGATCCATGATTGAACCAAGCAAAACGGTTTGCATGATCGAAGCCATGAAACTTTTTAATGAAATTGATTCAGAGGTTTCAGGTAAGATTGTTAAAATTTTGGTTGAAAATGCCACACCGGTAGAGTTCGACCAACCCTTATTCTTGGTAGAAATAGCATAATTTATGTTTAAGAAAATATTAATTGCGAATCGTGGGGAGATTGCCCTTCGGATCATTCGGACTTGTCGGGAAATGGGCATCCAAACGGTGGCCGTTTTTTCAACGGCAGACCGAGATAGTTTACATGTCCGTTTTGCAGATGAGGCCGTGTGCATAGGCCCACCTCCCAGCCGACAATCTTATTTAAGTATTCCCGCCATCATTTCTGCTGCCGAAGTTACCGGAGCAGATGCGATACATCCAGGATATGGTTTTTTATCTGAAAATGCCGAGTTTTCAAGAATTTGTTCTGAACATGGAATTAAATTCATAGGGGCATCAGCCGAAATGATCAATTCCATGGGTGATAAGGCAACAGCCAAAAATACCATGAAAAAAGCGGGAGTTCCTGTGATTCCAGGTTCCGATGGATTGTTAGATACCGTAGAGGAAGCCATAGAATTAGCCAAAACCATTGTTTACCCTGTCATCATCAAGGCAACTGCTGGAGGTGGAGGACGTGGGATGCGAATCATTCGGGAGGAATCTGAATTCCGAAAATTATGGGATGATGCGAAAATGGAAGCTGCCGCCTCTTTTGGCAATGATGGAATGTACATGGAAAAGTTTGTCGAGGAACCCAGACATATCGAAATCCAAGTGGTAGGCGATAAATTTGGCAAAGTATGCCACCTCTCAGAACGCGATTGTTCCATTCAAAGACGCCACCAAAAACTTTGTGAAGAAACTCCATCTCCTGCATTGACAGATGAACTTCGTAAAAAAATGGGAGATGCGGCTATTGCCGGTGCCACTGCAATCGGCTATGAAGGCGCAGGAACCATCGAATTTTTAGTAGATAAAAATGGAGATTTCTATTTCATGGAAATGAATACGAGAATCCAAGTGGAGCATCCGATTACTGAGGAAGTGACTGATTTTGACCTCATTAAGGAACAAATCAAAGTGGCCGCAGGCATTCCTATTTCAGGCCAAAACTATTTCCCTAAATTATTTGCTCTTGAATGTAGAATAAATGCGGAAGATCCAGGGAATGGATTTAGGCCATCTCCCGGTAAGATTACTAATTTACATTTGCCCGGTGGACATGGTGTTAGAATCGATTCACACGTATATTCAGGCTATACCATTCCTCCTAATTACGACTCGATGATCGCAAAAGTGATTGTCAGTGGCCGAAGTAGAGAAGAAGTTTTGCTTCGTATGAAAAGAGCCTTGCAGGAATTTGTGATTGAAGGAATTAAAACAACGATACCCTTTCATATTAGGTTAATGGATGATCCTGGATTCAAATCCGGTAAATTTACCACAGCTTTTATGGATACTTTTGATATGACGGGATTGTAAATCCACTGATTTTGAAAGGACAATTTTAAAGGAGGCGCTGGCCTCCTTTATTCATTTACAGGCATAGGTCATATTTTTTATTAAAACATTTCAAAAGCATTTGCATATCACATTTTGATTTTCTAAATTTGCACTCCCATTTTTTCGATTGAATGCCCGTTTAGTTGTAAAATAGGTCATAATCAAATCTCTAGACATATTCCGTAGTCTGGTTGGAATTGATTCAAACAGTTAAATAATAATATAAGTGGATACTTTAAGTTACAAAACAATCTCCGCGAACAAGGCTACTGTAGAGAAAGCCTGGGTAGTGGTAGATGCTGAAAATCAAATATTAGGACGTTTGTGTTCTGAAATTGCGAAAATAATTCGCGGTAAGCACAAGCCTTCATTCACCCCACACGTAGATTGTGGCGATCAAGTGATCGTTATCAATGCGGAAAAGGTTCGTTTGACAGGTAAGAAAATGACCGACAAGGTTTACATCCGTCATACGGGTTATCCTGGGGGTCAACGTTTTTCTACGCCACGTGAAGTTTTGGTCAAAAATCCAAGAGGTGTAGTCGAAGCAGCTGTGAAGGGTATGTTACCAAAAAATCGTTTAGGTCGTGAATTATTCCACAACCTATTTGTATATGCGGGACCTGTTCATCCACATGCGGCTCAACAACCTAAAGAAATAAAGTTTTAACGGACAATATGATCCAAATTAGGATCAATCCTCAATCAAATGGTAGAAACATTAAATAAAATTGGTAGAAGAAAAACAGCGATAGCTCGTATTTCGATGACTCCTGGTCAAGGCCAAATTAAAATCAATGGTCGTACATTGGCTCATTATTTCCCTTCTGAAATTCTTCAGATTGTGGTTAATCAGCCATTCGCGCTAACAAATACGGCAGGTTCTTTTGATGTCACAGCCAGAATTGACGGTGGTGGAATTAAAGGGCAAGCTGAAGCGTTACGTTTAGCTATTTCAAGAGCTCTTCAAACACAAGACTCAGAATTGCGTTCCCCTTTGAAAAAAGAAGGTTTTTTAACACGTGATCCCCGTATGGTGGAACGTAAAAAACCAGGACGTAGGAAAGCACGTAAGAGATTCCAATTCTCTAAACGTTAGTATTCGTTTTGCGTGGAAAGGGCTTGTGTGTTGCCGATGCCTTTTCCACATTTTTTATTTATTCATATTTAAACTCAAAAAATGGCACAATTAAGCTACAATGACCTGCTTGACGCAGGTGTTCACTTCGGTCACTTGACGCGTAAGTGGGATCCAAAAATGGCTCCATACATCTTTATGGAGAAGAATGGTATTCATATCATCGATCTTAACAAGACTATTACTAACCTAGAAGAAGCTTCTGCCGCGATGCGTGCAATTGTTCGTTCTGGACGTAAAATCATGTTTGTTGCGACAAAGAAGCAAGCCCAAGAAGTGATAACTGCGGAAGCTAGCAAATTAAACATGCCTTACGTAACGGATCGTTGGTTAGGCGGGATGTTGACCAACTTTGCGACCGTACGTAAGTCGATCAAAAAGATGTCTAGCATCGATAAAATGTTAAAAGACGAAGTAATTGTTAAAACCCTTGCCAAGCGTGAGCGTTTAATGATGACTCGTGAAGAAGAGAAATTAAAGCGCGTATTAGGTGGTATCACTGAATTAACTCGCCTTCCAGCTGCATTATTTGTTGTAGATGTGAAGCGTGAGCATATTGCTGTTTCAGAAGCTAAAAAATTAGGTATTCCGGTATTCGCGATGTGCGATACAAACTCAAACCCTGAGTTAGTTGACTACCCTATTCCCGCCAATGATGATGCATACAAATCAATCTCTGTCATTACTTCAGCTATTGGAAAAGCAATCGAAGAAGGATTAGCTGAAAGAAAGCAAGATAAAGATGATGCGCGTGTAGCTGAAGAAGAAGAGGCAAAACGTGCCGTTGACAACGAAGCAGAAATAGAAGCAGCTAAGGTAGCCGCTAAGTACGAAAAAGAAGCAGAACAAGAATAAATATTCATACAATGTCAATTACAGCCGCAGACGTTAATAAATTACGCCAAATGACTGGCGCCGGAATGATGGATTGCAAGAAAGCCCTGACGGAAGCCGAAGGAGATTTCGAAGCAGCGATCGACGTGCTACGTAAAGCCGGACAAAAAGTAGCTGCTAAGCGCGCTGATAATGCCACCAACGAAGGTGTGGTGCTCGTAGCGCTTTCAGCGGATCATTCAAATGGTAAGTTAATTGCCTTAGCTTGTGAAACAGAACCCGTTTCTAAAGTAGCCGATTTCAATAATTTAGCTAAAGTAATCATTGACAAAGCTGCAGCATCGCATGCTCCGTCAGCGCATGATTTATTAGCTGAGCCTTTAGCTGATGGCCGATCTGTAGAAGGTCATATCATCGAGTTGACAGGTAGAATTGGTGAAAAAATTACATTAGCTGCCTATGAAAATATTACAGCAGAGAAAGTAGTTTCTTATATCCACTCAAATAATAAGATTGGTGTTTTAGTAGCCTTTGAAAATGTTCAAGGTGCAGATGTTTCTGAAATCGGTAAAGATATTGCCATGCAAATCACCGCCATGAAACCAGTTGCCCTAGACAAAGATGGAGTAGATGCTGAAACGATTGAAAGAGAAATTGAAATCGGTAAAGATCAAGCACGTCAAGAGGGGAAACCTGAAGCCATGCTTGAAAGAATTGCCGTAGGTAAATTAGAAAAGTTCTACAAAGAGCAAACGCTTTTAAACCAACAATTTGTGAAGGATTCATCCATCACGATACGTCAATTATTAGAAAATAAGCAAAAGGGTTTAACTATATCGATGTTTAAACGCATTTCATTAGTTTAAATTCCTATTTAAATGATAATCAAAGGCTGGTCAATCGACCAGCCTTTTTTTTGTCACATATTTTTTTTCAATGGTCGCCTGATCTGTTTTCATTAGTCAAAGACATTTTATAAATTGTATTAAATTCAGTTTCTAATCATTTACGATTAATCATACATGTCCAAAATAATTGTTTTAGGTGGGGGAGAAAGTGGTGTAGGCGCTGCGCTTTTAGCTAAATCAAAGGGTTTTGACGTGTTTTTATCCGATCAAGGGACACTGAAAGAAGCATTCAAAAAAACACTTTTAGATCATAACATCCGCTTCGAAGAAGGACAGCACACACTTGAAGAAATTCTCAGCGCAAATGAAGTCATCATTAGTCCAGGGATTCCAGAAAAAAATGAGGTCGTAAAAAAAATTAAAGAGAAACATATTCCTCTGATTTCTGAAATCGAATTTGCCGTTCGATATACCTCAGCTAAAATAATCGCCATTACCGGATCTAATGGAAAGACAACCACCACCCTTTTAACCTATCATCTTTTAAAAGAAGCAGGTTATCCGGTTGGCTTAGCTGGAAATATTGGCCAAAGTTTTGCCAAACAAGTATTGGAAAATAGCCATGAATACTATGTACTGGAAATCTCAAGTTTCCAATTAGATCGATGTATTTCATTTAATCCAGATGTAGCTATTTTATTGAACATTACCCCTGATCACTTGGATCGATATGAGTATAAATTCGAAAATTACATCGCTTCTAAATTTAGAATTTTTCAAAATGCAGATTTAACAAAAACATGTATTTTCTGGGAAGATGACGAAGTGATCCAAGCAAACAAACAAGGGATTCCTTCCAGTCATTTTAGCACAATCAGTTCCAAAAATAATCATTCCGACGCCTTTATAAGTGCTGACAAAATTACCCTGAAAACAGGTGAAGTCGATTTAGCAACAGCGCCCATTCAAGGTCCACACAATGCAATCAATATGTCTGCAGCTATTTTAGCTGCACAATCCGTGGGTATTTCATTGGATAAAATCAAAGAACTACTACCTACTTTTCATAATGCGCCTCACCGACTAGAACCCTGTGGTTTGTCGAATGGCGTTCGTTTTGTCAATGACTCGAAAGCAACGAATGTTGACGCCGTCTATTATGCATTGAATAGCTTTACAAAACCTATCATTTTAATGATGGGAGGAGTAGACAAGGGGAATGAGTACGAGGTTTTAGACAATTTGGTTAAAGACAAAGTCAAAGGACTTATCTGCTTAGGGAAGGATAATGAGAAATTAATCAGGCATTTTAGCGGTAAATGTGAATCTATTTTTTCTACCGATGACTTAAAGATTGCCGTTCAAAAAAGCTTGGAATGGGGCGTTGATGGAGATGTTGTTTTGTTGTCCCCCGCCTGTGCAAGCTTTGATTTATTTAAAAACTATGAAGATCGAGGAGATCAATTTAAGCAAACTGTTAAGCAATTGACCCATGGAAACTAGAATCACCAATTATATCAAAAATCGCCTGGCAGGTGATTACCAAATTTGGTTTATTGTTATTTTGCTAAACACGTTTGGGCTATTAATTCAATTTTCTGCCAAAGGAAAATTGAGTATGGGTGGGCCCTTCGAGCCCATGGCTAGCATTATTAAATCGCTCGCTATCTTAGGTTTCTCCTTCTTTTTAATGGCATGGGTTTCTAGAAAGAACTATATCAAAGTGACTAGGTTCGTACACATTGCCCTCATTTTTTCGTGGATTTTAATTCTCATTGCCTTGAAATTTGGGGAAAGTAAGGGAGGAGCAAGCCGGTGGTTAGAACTAGGCCCCATTTCTTTTATGCCTTCTGATATGGCTAAATTATGCCTGACAGCAAGTTTAGCTAAAATATTTTCTACGCGACAATCCGACCAAAGCACTTATAATTTTCCACTCTTTCTGATTATTTTGGCGGAAATTGGCATTACCTGTTTTCTGATTATGTTATCTAACTTCTCAACAAGCGTGCTCATATTTATCACAAGTATTGTATTAATGATGTTTGGACGTGTTCCCATAGTACAGATTACTGGAATTATCACAGTGGTCGTCAGCATAGCCATTATAGTTGTCACCTTTGAAATAGGCCAAAGAGCGGCCACCGTAAAAGCGAGGATTAAAACTTTTGCCACGAGGACCCTCTCTACGTCAACGAAAGAGACTAAAAAAATTCAGGATAAAGGAGATACCTATCAATTGAAAAGAAGTTGGTACGCCATCGCCACCGGCGCCCTCATTCCCAAAGGACCGGGCAATAGCCAATTTCGTTATTTGCTCTCACAGGCTGAATCAGATTTTATCTATGCGATTATTTTAGAAGAATATGGACTGATTTTTGGACTCGCAATCCCACTTTTATTTATTTGGTTTATGTGGCGCGGGGCCTCCGCCATCAAATATAGCGAAAAGCCCTTAGGTGGTTTATTGTCAGCAGGCCTAACTTGCACCATCGTTTTACAGGCATTTATTAATATGTTGGTAGCCGTGGGAGCTGGTCCCGTGACGGGCCAACCGATGCCCATGATATCTGCGGGAGGAACTTCCTTAATATTTACAGCAATCAGCATTGGCCTAATCCTGTCCATTAGTCGCGATAAAGAAAACAAAAATATTGACCCAAAACCCGTTATTTAGTGAGCATTAAAAAAGTAATTATTTCAGGAGGAGGAACGGGTGGACATATCTATCCAGCAATTGCCATTGCCAGTGTTTTTAAAGAAATTGCCCCTCAAATTGACATTCTATTTGTGGGCGCTGAAGGTAAAATGGAAATGGAAAAGGTACCCAAAGCGGGCTTTAATATCATAGGTCTTCCTATCGTTGGAATCAATCGGGCGCACTTTTGGAAAAATTTTTTATTCCCCATTAAACTCATTCAAAGTCTCTACAAAGCATTTGCTATTTTAAAATCATTCAAACCCGATGTGGTTATCGGCGTGGGTGGATATGCTTCTGGGCCGACTTTAATAGGCGCATGGTTGAGCCGTATTCCTTTTTATATTCAAGAACAAAATTCGTATGCGGGGATTACCAACAAAGTTTTGGGGCCAAAATCGAAGCATATATTTGTCGCTTATCCGGGCATGTCCAAATTTTTTCCAACCGAAAAAATAACGATTACAGGCAATCCAGTTCGTAAAGATTTGATTGACCTCAGTGGAAAAAAGGGAAAGGCCTCCGTATTTTTTAAACTGAAAGAACAGGTTCCGACTATCCTCATTATTGGCGGAAGCCAGGGGGCAAGAAGTATTAATTTAGCCCTCCTTGATGGACTCAGTTTGTTTGAAAAAGCAGGAATTCAACTCATATGGCAAACGGGAATTCATTTTGAAACAGAAGCAAAAAATGCGGTTAGTAAATTTCCGAAATTAAGCTGCTTCGTTTCTGCCTTTATTTATGAAATGGACTTTGCCTATGCCATGGCTGATTTAGTCATTTCGAGAGCAGGAGCCCTTTCGGTATCTGAGATTTGCTTGTCAGGAAAACCTAGTTTATTAGTACCTTTTCCAAATGCGGCGGAAGATCATCAAACCGAAAATGCAAAAAGCCTAGTGATGGAGAATGCCGCCATACTCATTCCTGATATAAACGCAAAAGATACCTTAGTTAGCACCGCCATTAAAACATTAGATGACCAAGATTTACTGGCTAAGCTAGCAGAAAATAGTTTTAGTATGGGTAGGCCCAAAGCAGCCCAACAAATTGTCGAATTAATTACAGCACAATGCAAATAAATATTCGTCTTAGTGAATTGAAACAAGTCTATTTTTTAGGCATTGGGGGTATTGGGATGTCCGCGTTGGCCCGTTGGTTTTTATACAATGATATCCCAGTGGCTGGCTATGACAAAACTGAAAGCGCATTGACACGCCAATTAAGTGACGAGGGAATGGCGATTCATTATGAAGATTCCATCGAATTGATTCCTGAAATATGCATTTCTGATCCAGATAAATGCCTATTTATATTTACTCCCGCCATTCCAGCCACACATCAAGAAAAATTATATTTAATCGGCCAAGGAATTAATTTGTGGAAAAGATCCCAAATTTTAGGTTGGATTACCGAGCAAATCCCAACATTAGCCGTCGCCGGAACGCATGGAAAAACAACAACAAGCTCTCTATTAGCCCATTTATTAATTCAGGCGAATAAAAATGTTACTGCGTTTTTAGGTGGAATTACTCAGAATTACGGAACCAATTTTATTCCCAATAAAGGCCCAAAGGATGTTATTTGCGTGGTAGAAGCCGATGAATATGATCGCTCATTTTTAACCTTACATCCCAAAGCAGCCGTGGTAACTTCTACCGATGCGGACCATTTAGATATTTATGGTGCGGCAGAGCAGGTGCTTGAATCATTTCAGTTGTTTACGGATCAAATTCAACCTGATGGATTTTTTATCCAAAAAGATGGCTTAGATCTGAAATCAAAAGGAAACCATGCCACTTTCGGAATTGATATTGGCGATTATCAAGCGACCCATATCCGAATAGAAAACCACCGTATGATTTTTGACATGGTCTATCCAGGTGGAAAAATTTTGAATATTCCGATGCGAATACCGGGATTTCATAACATCGAAAATGCCCTAGCCGCTACGGCCTTAGCTATGTTTGTGGGTCTAAATTCTGAAGAAATTCATGCAGGTATATCAAGCTTCAAGGGTGTGAAACGCAGATTTGAATACCATGTGGAAAATGAAAAGCATGTCATGATTGATGACTATGCGCATCATCCCACTGAAATAAGCGCATGCTTAACGTCGATAAAAGCGTTATACCCAGATAAAAAACTAACCGCGATATTTCAGCCTCATTTATTTTCAAGGACGAGAGATTTTATAGCTGATTTTGGTCAGAGCCTAGCCCTTGCGGATGAAATATTTTTGTTGGATATTTATCCTGCAAGAGAATTGCCCATTCCAGGGATAAATTCTGAGCTATTATTAACCTATATTCCAAGTATGAATAAACAGATTATTAGCAAGGAAGCATTCGTCAAACATGTTCAGGCAGAAAAACCTGAATTATTAGTGACCATGGGAGCAGGAGATATTGATTTGATTTTGAATGATTTAAAATTGGCCTTACAGCATCATTAAACATGAAGCCTTTACATAAAAGAAATTTTCAGCCGTTTAAAAAAATACTTACTATGGTCATTTTACTGACCATGGGGGTGGCGGCTATTATTTATGCTGAGATAAATTATAGATCGATCACATGCACAGGCTTAGTTGTAAAATTAGATTCAGAAAATGAAAGACCGCTTTTAGGCAAAAATGAAATTAATCTAATGGTGACCAATGAAGGGGCCGATTATTATTTGGATAAGCCATTAACCGATATATCGCTGAAAAAAATTGAGAGTCGAGTAAAAAGAATTCCACTGGTAAAATCTTGTGAAGCGCATTATGATTTTAGTGGGAAAATAATTGTCTCGGTCAAGGAGTTTAGTCCCATCGCCCGAATTTTAAAGTTTACCAGTGGGGAAAGCAATATTCGAGATCAATATGTAACCAAGGAAGGAAAGTTCATTGGCACAAGTGATCTTTTTACCCCTAGAACATTAGTGGTCTCAGGTCCATTTTTTCAAAACTCACGCAAGGATTTAAGGGATGAAAGAGGAAAGACACTCATCCCTTTATTTGAATTTATCAACAACGATGATTTTTGGCGCGCACAAATTGCCCAATTGGTCATAGCGGCGGATGGAGGAGTTGTGATGGTTCCTACGTTAGGAAAAACCTATATCGATTTTGGCCTTCCCATGAACATTGAATCAAAATTTAAAAAGTTGGCCTTATTTTACAAAAAAATTATTCCAAATAAAGGCTGGAATACCTATTCTTGGATTCACCTAAAATATAAGAATCAGGTAATTTGTGATTATTAGCCAATTTTCTTATTTTTAAAACTTTATTTAATCTCCTAGTCATTCTAAATTTTTAATAGTATACATTTTATGGGCGACAATTTAATTATTGGCCTTGACATTGGAAGTTCTCATGTTAGGGCCGTTGCAGGAAGGCAAAATAATGGTCAATTAGAAATCATTGCCACAGGAAAATCAAATACTTCGGGCTACTTGCTACATGGAAATATTGTCAACATAAATAAAACTTCCCAAGCGATTTCAGATGTAATCAGTCAAATTGAAACGGTCATTTCAGGGAAAAATAAGGACTATTACTTTTCATCAAATCTGTCTGGAAATCACATCAATGTGTTTTTACACACATCGACTAAACTAAGGAAGAATTCGAACGAAGCTGTTTCTGAAAAAGAAATACTAGAATTAAATGAAGAGGCCAAAAAAGCCATCGCAGAAAAAAACCCTTGTGTACTTCATCGTTTGCCCATCGGATTTAGAGTGGGTTCCTTACCAGAAACGATGGAACCCGTGGGCCAAATTGGCGACCGAATCGAAGGAGATTTCATGGTAGTTACAGCAAGTTTGGACAAATTCGAGTTATTAAAAAAAGCATTAAGAGCCGCTGAGTCAGAACATATCAAAGGGGGTAATTTATATTTTAGCCCATTAGCCACTTCAAGTACCATATTAAGTTCTGAGGAAAAGCAAGAAGGGGTAGTTTTAGTTGACATAGGAAGTGGCACAACCGAAATAAGCATTTACCTCAAAAAGAGACTTAGCCACGCGATCGTTTTGAATTGGGGGGGTGATCGCATTACAGAAGATATCCAAATTGGCCTAGATATAAGTCCTGAACATGCCGAAGCATTAAAAATCAGGTTTGGTTCAGCCTTACACAAGGAAATTGACATCAACGAAATCGTCATGATTCCTGGCATTGCTGGCAGAAAACCAAGTCCCGTTTCCGTTAAAAATTTAGCCATTATCATCGAAGAGCGGATTAAAGAATTGGCAGCCATCGTGCTTTCGGAAATTTCTAAGGTGACCAATCCGGCCAACTTAAGAGGCGGAATTGTCTTGGTAGGTGGTGGGGCACAAATGCCAGATATCGATGAATTATTTCAAAGAGCAATCGACATTGACACTCGAATAGGCCTTCCAAAAGCAGATTCAAGCAATGTAAATATTTCTGATGAGATTAAGGATCCATCCTTTGCAACAGCCATAGGTTTAGTGCAAGTATACTTTGACCAACTGAATGATGTAGAAGAAGGAGAAGTCCCTAACACACAAGAAGATCAAGTTTCGGGTACGGTAAAAAATGGGGGCGGCTCAAAGCCTCCTGGAATTAAATCAATCTTTAACCGAATGGTGGATACACTCATGGGAGGAAGCGAAGATGCCGGAGAGTATGATGCTTAATTAGCGATTGAAAAATTTTGCTTCAATCAGTTGGATTAAAATATGAATTACTTTAATATGAATTTCTTGAATGCGATCAGCAAAACCAAAATGATCTACTCGGATTTCAATGGCGCCCATTCCAGCCAAGGCGCCTCCGTCTTTTCCCGTGAGTAAAACAACCTTCATGCCCTTTTCCTGTGCAGCTTTTACAGCTTCAATGATGTTAGCCGATTGGCCAGAAGTGGAAATGCCAACCAGCACATCTCCTTGATTTCCTAAACCCTCAATGAAACGAGAATAGATGTAATTATAGCCAAAATCGTTGCTAACGCAAGTAATGTGAGATGGATCAGAAATTGCCATAGCCGCTAAAGCAGGCCTATTTTCACGATATCGACCGGATAATTCCTCCGCAAAATGCATCGCATCACAATGACTCCCCCCATTTCCACAAGAAAGAATTTTTTTCCCTTGTTGGAGTGCGTCCACCAAACAATCAGCCGCTTTTTCAATCGTATCCAATTTACTTGGATCAGATAAAAATTGCGCTAAAACATCTTGTGATTCGCGAAGAGATTGTTGGATGATATCTTTCAAAATATATTTATTTTCAACAAATATACAGATTATTTAAAAATCGCCACCTGCGCCACCCCCACCAAAGTCTCCCCCACCAAATCCACCAAAATCAAAACCGCCTCCGCCAGATCCACCGGACCCGCCACCATAATTTCCTCCCCCTAAAAATATAGGAGGGAAAAACATACCACCACCCCCATTTGAACCAGGTCCTGATCCCCCATTTCTATTTCGATTTCGATAGGCATTGATTAACGTCATAATTACAAAACCAACGATGATGATCGCAAACAAAGGAATTCCTTGGGGATCCTCAGATGCATCCGCTTTAAATTCACCACTGGCGCGCTGCATCATTTCAGTCGTTGCTAAATCTAAACCTCCATAAAAATCTCCCCGCTTTAAATATGGCTTGATTATCCGATTGATGATTCGTTTACAAATGGCATCGGTCAACACATCCTCTATTCCACGACCTGTGACAATTCGAATCTTGCGGTCATCCATAGAAACTAAAATGACCACTCCATTATTTTTTCCTTTTTGGCCGATACCCCAACTTTTCCCTATTTCCATCGCGTAATCATAGGGGTCACGGCCTCCGGTTGTCGGTACCAATACTACTGCAAATTGAGTAGATGTGCTGTCGGCGTAACCCCGCAATTTTTGCTCGAGCAAATTACGCTCCTCAGGCTTTAATGCAGAAATAGCATCCAATACATAGCCATTAGGTTTCGCAGGTATGTCTCCCTGACCAGCCGCCAATAAGGTATTTACCGTAAAGAGTAAGAAAAATAAGAATTTAAATTTTTTCATCATTTGATTAAGCTCCAAAAGATATTGCATTTGACAGCTCATTCTGATCATCTTTTTGGTAAGGGAAAAACGTGGCCAGTACTTCGCCTGCCCGCATGATGCCGTGGGATAGGGCCAGTCCAAATTCATTTTTTGCTAAGGTAGGGCGCATTTCATCTCGGATGGTTTCCCAAAATTCCATAGGGACTTTGGCGTCAATTCCTTTATCCCCTACGATTGAATATTTACGATCTTTATGGGCCAAGTAAATGAGGACTCCATTTTGCAAATCAGTTTGATGCATACCTAATTCAAAAAAGAGCACCTTCGCTCTTTCGACCGGGTGCCCTTCGCAATGACTTTCTATATGCACGCGTAGCTCTCCGGAGGTCTTTAGTTCGGCCTCCTGAATGGCTTTCAGAATTTGTTTTTGTTGGTCCTCAGATAAATGCATCCTACTTTTTCTCGTCGAAATTCACCTCGGGTGCCTTATCAGACCCAGCTTCCGCTTGGAAAAAACCCTTCTCTACGAATCCAGAAAAAGAAGCCATTAAATTACCTGGAAAAGTAACAATCAATGAATTAAAATTCTTAACCGATTCGTTATAACGATCACGCTCCTCCTTAATTCTATTTTCCGTACCTTCTAATTGAGATTGCAGTTCTGCAAAACTCTCCGTTGCCTTAAGCTGAGGATAATTTTCAGCTACCACCATTAATCGAGATAAAGCACCTCCCAAAGAAGATTGAGCCGCTTGATATTTTTGCAAGTTTTCAGGACTTAAATCCTTTGAATCTAACTTCATTTGTGTCGCACTTGCACGTGCTTGAATCACAGCTGTCAACGTAGACTTTTCGAAATTTGCTACACCTTGTACTGTTTTAACCAAGTTGGGGATTAAATCCGCACGTCTTTGGTAAGCACTTTGAACATTCGCCCATGAAGCTTTTACTTCCTGGTCACTGGTCGCCATTCCGTTTCT
>CAMARL010000015.1 GCA_945860325.1 Spirosoma fluviale
GATTCACTTTCTGAGGGTGATGAAAATTGTAAACTTTTTACCCATTTACAGATCAAAGAAGATGCACATACCCTTGTGGGTTTTTATGAAATGGACGAAAAGTTGTTATTCCTTGATTTAATTAGTGTTTCAGGGGTAGGTGTTACAACGGCCTTGGTCATGTTATCTTCTTTTTCGAGCGGAGAAATAAGAGGGGCCATTATGAATGAAAATATCGCTTTAATTCAATCGATCAAGGGGATTGGGTCTAAGACAGCCCAACGAGTTATTTTAGAATTAAAAGATAAATGTAAAAAGGATACATTGTTTGTGGAAGCTGGTAAATCTTCTCCTGATAAGTCGTACGGCATTAAGCAAGAGGCTTTAGGTGCATTGGTAACACTAGGAATTCCTCGAGTAGCAGCTGAGAAAAATTTAGACCAATTATTAAAATCTAATCCTGATGCTACTATAGAACAGCTTATTAAACTAGCCCTTCGTTAATTTATTATTTGTGCAAAGAGACGGTAATTTCGATATGAAAAACATTTTTAAAGGCCTTCTTTTCTTGGCCTTTACGGTGTTACCTTTTATTTCTTTTGCTCAAAATATAGACTCAACTACGTCCATTTTTAAAAGTGGTCGCAGGCCTCGTTTTCAACTAAAACCTTTTGATTTTTATCAATCAAAATCGCCATTTTCAAAATCGCCATTTTCTATTTTTTCAATAAAAGGAAGTCGGAATTTAATTGATTTAAGCCAAAATCAATTAATCTCTTCGCAACAATTAGGTGATATTTCAATCTCCCCATCCCAAGCTTTCAGTTTGAGTGATTATAGTAATTTGCAAAATAAAGCTTTGAATAGGTCCTATTGGAATGACTATTCAAAGAGCCTTGACGGGAATAATTCGGTTCAATCCAGAGGACTATTTCCAAAAATTGAATTACCTCCTTCAATTGACCGGATTTTTGGTGGGACCGAAGTTTCATTCAAACCCAATGGTAGCTTGTTGTTGGATATAGGTTATATGGGTCAATTTGTTGATAATCCTGCGGTTCCAGTCCAACTGCGTTATATTGGAAATTTATTTTTTAACGAACAAGCTCAAATCAATTTTCAAGGTAAGATCGGTGATAAACTTAATCTTAATGCGAATTTTGATACGAAAGCTAGCTTTAATTTTCAAAACCAACTTAAACTAAATTGGAAAACTCAAGAAGAAGATATTCTTCAAAATATAGAAGCGGGAAACACTTCTTGGACGCTTAATTCTCAATTAATACCCGGTGTTCAAAATTTATTTGGTCTTAAAACATTATTGCGATTTGGGAACTTGGACGTGACCGTTGTCGCGGCCCAACAACGTTCTAAGCAAGATTGTATCACCATGAAAGGAGGAACGCAGGGCCGATCTTTTGAAATTAGAGCAGATCAATATGATGAAAATAGGCATTTCTTCTTGTCCACTTATTTCAAAGATAATTACGAAAGATCTTTACGTAATTTGCCTGTTGTCACCAGTGGAATAACAATCACTCGGATTGAGGTGTATGTAACGAATAGAACTCAAAGCACAGAAACATTAAGAAATTTAGTCGCCTTAGCTGATTTAGGAGAATCAAATCCTTACAGTAGAAATAAGCCAGCGGTCCAACCCATCATTCCCAATCAATCCGTTGACAATAAAAATAACGGTCTTTATGATAAATTAGTAAATGATCCACAAATACGCCGCTCTGATCAATCTTCTTACCAGTTAGAGTCTGTTTACAACTTACAAAGAGGTACGGATTTTGATATGTTAAAGGGAGCCAAAAGGCTGAATGAACGTGAATTTAAATTCAATGCTTCCCTTGGTTATATTTCGCTGATTTCACCTCTACGTAATGATGAGGTGTTGGCTGTCTCCTATGAATACACATTTAATGGCCGTAAATACAAGGTTGGCGAACTAACGGAAGATTATCAGGCCCGACAAGATAATGAAGTTTTGATCTTGAAAATGCTTAAATCTTCTACGCTACGTAATCATTTGGATCATCCGATGTGGGATTTAATGATGAAAAACATTTACTCATTAAATACCAATTCATTATCTAAACAAAATTTTCAATTGCGCATTGTTTATAAAGATGATGCGACTGGGATTGATAATTCAAACTTAATTGAAGGGGAGAAATTAAAAGATATTCCATTAGTAAAAGTTTTAGGATTAGATAAACTTAATTTTTCGGGAGATGCCCAACCTGATGGTAATTTTGATTTTATAGAAGACATAACGGTTGATTCTAAAAATGGTAAAATTATATTTCCAATTCTAGAACCTTTTGGAAAAAACTTAAAAGCAAAATTCACATCCTCTGAATCAAATCTGGTTGACAAGTATGTTTTTCAAAAACTATATACGAGTACGCAGACGGATGCCACTCAGATTGCAAGTAAAAATAAATTCTTTTTAAAAGGTTCTTTTCAAGCAGGAGTAGGTGGTGGCGATATTTCTTTGCCATTTGGAGTCGAGGCAAAATCAGTTACTGTAACTGCAGGTGGCCAATCTTTAAGTCAAGGGACTGATTTTATCGTGGATGGCCAATCGGGTCGTGTCAAAATCATCAATGAGGGAGTATTTAATTCGGGTCGTGAAATTAAAATTTGTTACGAAAAGCCAGATCTTTTTTCGAATCAAATTAGAACCATGCTGGGAACTAGATTAGATTATAATTTAGGTCAAGACGTTCATTTAGGAGCTACAATTCAAAATATGAGTGAAACGCCACCTGCCTTTTTTAGGCGAGTGGCCATTGGAAATGAACCTGTAAATAATACGTTAATAGGTTTTGATGCAAGTATTTTGAAAAAATCAAACGCGTTAACACGCATGATTGATGCATTGCCGATTGTTTCCACGAAGGAATCATCTGTGATCGACTTTCAGGGCGAATTTGCTAAGTTGATCCCGAATGTCAATGACCGTGTTCAAGGGAATGCATTTATTGATGATTTTGAGTCAGCTAGAGTGGTTTATAACTTAAGTTCTCAACCAACTTATTGGCGCCCTGGTGCCACGCCTAAAGATTTTATTTCAGGAAATCCAAGAGATCTGAGTTCAAATTTTAGGCGTGCTAAAATTTCGGCGTATAATGTTGACGCAAGTATCTATGGCCAAGGCGGCTTTGCTTTAGAAGTTCCTGGGCTTGATCCAGCCCAGGTTAACCTATTTGCTTATGAGCGTGTAGTGACGCCGAAAGGTTTATTCCCGAATAAAGACTTTGCCAATAACATCACTAATTTACCTTTAGGTGTTTTAGATGTAGCTTATTTTCCTTCTGAACGAGGTATTTATAATTTCAATCCACTATTGAATACACAAGGTTTGTTGCCTAATCCTAAATCAAATTTTGGTACAATTACTCGTGCTATTTCGTCAGATACTGATTTTGATAATGCAAACGTTGAACAAATTGAATTTTGGCTCATGGATCCTTTCGTTGCCGGGGATCAAGGTAAAGTTCGGGATGGTATTTTTAATAAAAATAATCAAACAGGTGGAAAGCTAATATTTCATTTAGGTGACGTCTCAGAGGATTTTATGCCTGATGGATTTTCCAATTTTGAAAATGGCATTCCGGCAGGAGAAAAAATCACTTCAGGCAATACTCAGAATGTTGAAAAGACCTTGTGGGGATTAGCACCAAAACGCCAATTTGTCATTAATGCATTTGATAATCAAGGGGGTAGGGCCCAACAAGATATTGGTCTAGATGGTTTGTTGAATAGGTCAACTGAAGCTACCGCCGTTACAGAGGAAACCTATTTCAAAGAATATTTGAGTCAAATATCTGCCAAAGTAAATGATCAAAATGCCATTGCTGCCATTAAAAGTGATCCAGCAGGGGATGACTTTATTCATTATTTGAGCGATAAATTTAATAAAACGGGCAGTATCATTGAACGGTATAAAAACTTTATGGGTTTGGAAAATAACTCTCCGACCACTGATAATCCGACCAATTCAACGATTACCGAAGCAAGTAGTATGATGCCTGATCGGGAAGATTTAAACAATGACAATACGGTCAATGAAGTTGAGTCCTATTTTCAATATCAAATTGATCTTAAGCCAGGCCAATTGCAAGTGGGTCAAGGTTTTGTGGTGGATAAAGTGAATGAAGGGGGTGTGGATTGGTATTTATTTAGAGTTCCGATAAAAGATAAGCGTAATTATACCACACCGGCAGGTGATATGTCGAGCTTCAAATCCATTCGTTTTTTTAGAATGTTATTGAGTGATTTTCAAGATCCTGTCGTATTGCGATTTGCTCAACTTCAACTTTCGGGATATTCATACAGGAAGTTTATTGGAAATTTAGATATCAAAAATGGACAGGATTTGCCAGAATCCTACGATGCTAAATTTAGGGTCTCAAGTGTCAATGTGGAAGAAAATGGGCCTGCAACGAAAGGGGCCAATGCAATTCCCTATGTAGTGCCTCCCGGTTTTGTTCGAGATCAAGATATTACCACCATCAATAATGCTCGATTAAATGAGCAGTCGATGAGTTTATGTGTTGACAATCTTAGGCCTGGTGATGCAAGGGCTGTATTTAAAAATACGATGTTTGATTTTATTAATTACAAACGACTTAGAATGTTTGTTTCCATGCAAAGTGCTGATCAAATTTCGGGTCATGTTTCTGCTTTTCTACGCATTGGGACAGATTTAACAGATAACTACTATGAGGTTGAGAACACAGGCTTAATTCAAACACAAAAAGGGCAAAGTTTAGATACTGAAATTTGGCCCATGGAGAATGAATTTGACATAGAGTTTGAATTATTAAAGCTAGTGAAAATTGAACGGGACAGGCAAAATAAGGGTTTGAATGATCGCTTTTCTATGTTGATGACTAGTTCTACAGGCAAGGTTTATCGAATAACTGTGATGGGAAGACCGGATCAAAGTGCGACAATGACCACGATGATAGGTGTTCGTAATACGACAAAAGATGGGCAAAATAAATCTTTTTGTGTCTGGGTGAATGAATTAAGAGGATATGGTTTTGATCAAACCTCCGGCGAAGCAGCCATAGGGAAATTGGGGGTTAAGTTGGCCGACATAGGCCAAGTGGTATTCAATGGCAGTTTTAAAAATTATGGCTTTGGAGGTGTTCAGTCTAAAATATCAGAAAGATCACGGGATAATTTATACGAAATAGGGATAACGGCTAATTTAAATTTAGATAAATTTTTGCCTCTTCAGTGGGGATTCCAAATCCCATTTTATATTTCATATGATAAACGAAATATAGCACCACAATTCGATCCCTTAGATCCTGATATTTTTCTGACAAACTCTTTAGGCAAGTTTAGTTCGGAATCAAAAAAACAAGAATATTTGAAGCTTGTACAGGATAACACGGAAAGACATGGTTTTAATTTTTCTAATGTTCGAAAAGTCAGAAGTGCTTTAGCTAAGCATGCCTACTTATGGGATCTTTCAAACTTTTCATTTTCGTATGCGTATTCGGAAATGATTCGCTCCAGTACTTTAATCGATTCATATACTCAATTAAGTCAGCGTGGAAGTATTTTGTATGCGTATACGTCCAATAGTAATTTTTGGGAGCCTTTTGCAAAAATGAGTTCTAATTCTCCATGGCTTTTGCTGGTTAAGGATATGAATGTCAATTTTGTACCGACCTCCTTAACAGTAAGGGCAGAAATGGATCGCAGTTTTATTAGGACTCAATTAAGAAATGGCGAATTGACCACATTAGGAGTGGCTCCTCAGTTTGAAAAATATTGGTACTTTAATCGGCAATATGCGCTGAATTGGAATTTGACAAAGAGTGTTGTGTTGAATTATAATACGATCGTTAATTCAATCATTGACGAACCTTTTGGTGATTTAGATACTCAGGCGAAACGTGATTCCGTGATGTTCAATATTAAGAGTCTTGGGAGGGCTAAGAATTTTGACCAACAAGCTGGAATGATATGGCGATTGCCTTTGCAAAAATTGCCTTTAACCGATTGGATGAATGCAGATTATTCGCATCGAATTGGATATAATTATTTTGCTAATTCGTATGATATTCGAGATTCTTTGGACTTACCATTTGGTAATATTATTAAAAATACGCGAGAGCGCTCGATTAATGGAAAAGTGGATTTTGTAGCCCTTTATAATCGTATTAAAGCACTTAGATGGGCAAATAATGGCAATCCAATTGGGAAAAATGTAGCTAGAAATCCAGGAGATGATGATGATATTTTAATTTCTCCAAAAAATGCACTTCGGTCTTTGACTCGCTTATTGTTGACCTTACGAGGAATTCAGGTTAATTATTCGATTAATGAGTCCACGACTTTACCTGGGTTTTTGCCTAATCCGGGATTATTGGGGATGAATAGCCAATCAACAGCTCCTGGTTTTGATTTTATTTCAGGTAGCCAAAGCGATCATATAAGGTTTTCAGCAGGTCAAAACGGTTGGCTTTCCAAAAGTATCGTTCAAAATATTCCATTTACACAGACCAAACAAGAGAAGTTCTCCTACATCACTCAACTGGAACCCAACAAAGATTTAAGAATTCAAGTGGAAGGAAATTATAATAAAGGAGATAATTACCAAGAATTTTTTAGGCCTAAAACGGTCAATGGAGCATTTGGATCTGAAAGTCCAATACGTTCCGGGAATTATTCGATGTCATTTTTGTCATTTTTAACTGCATTTGACGATCCTACGTTAGTTTTCGAAAAATTCAGGACTAATAGATCGATTTTGCTCAATAGGTTAACTAGAGCCAAACTAGCAGAAGGTGGAGATTATAATATCAATTCGCAAGATGTCCTAATTCCTTCATTTTTTGCTGCATACTCCGGTGTGTCGGCCAACGATGTTAAGTATTCTCCTTTTTATAATATTCCATTGCCCAATTGGAAAGTCGATTATAATGGCCTGAATTTAATTCCTTGGATTACGAAGCAATTTTCTTCTTTCACGATTACGCACATGTATTCTAGTACCTATAGTGTTGGTAATTTTGTTTCCGCTTTGGAATATGGCCAATTTGAAAATGATTATACTAATTTGACGCTCAATAGCTTACTTTATCCTTTATCGTCTAGATTTGACGCAAAAACGAATACGCTGATTCCTGTTTATGTCATGAGTACGATTTCATTTTCAGAGCGTTTTTCTCCTTTAATTGGCTTCAATGCGATTACTAAAAGTAGGGTTTCCCTTCGTTTTGAATACAATCAAGATAGGAACGTGGGCCTAAATCTATCAAACAATCAAGTAGCTGAATTATCAAATAAAGATTTAACATTTGCCATTGGTTTTACGAAAGCTAATATGTTGATTCCTTTTAAGATTAATGGTCGTAATGTTCGTTTGCCTAATGATTTAAGATTCAATTGCAATTTAACCATTCGCGATACGCGGACATTACAAAGGAAATTAGATGCTGAGACGATTATTACTCAAGGATTTTATAATTTTCAGTTTCGCCCTCAAATTAGTTACGCAATTAGTGATAAATTGTCTGTTACCGCATACTTTGATAAAATGTTTAATAATCCATTGGTTTCTAATTCATTCTATCGATCAACTGTAGCGGGTGGTTTTCAAATTCGATATAGCTTAAATGAATAAATTCAATTATTGAATAAAATTATTTGCAATAAATCATGAATTTCGTGACCTTTGTATGCTAAAACATTACATATGAATTTTCCAGTTGCCTTAAAGTACACCCAAGAACACGAATGGATTAAAATTGAGGGAGATATAGCCGTGGTAGGAATTACTGATTTTGCCCAAGGAGAATTGGGTGATATTGTGTTTGTTGAAGTCGAGTCAATAGGAAAAAATATTACTAAAGATGGCGTTTTTGGAACAGTGGAAGCGGTTAAGACGGTGTCGGATTTGTTCTTACCTGTATCTGGTGAGGTAATTGAATTTAATACCTCTTTAAATAATAAGCCGGAATTAATTAACTCGGATCCTTATGGAGAGGGTTGGGTGATAAAAATGAAACCAAGTGATTTAGGTGATATAAGCCATTTAATGGATGTTGAAACCTACAAATCCTTTATTGCACATTAATTTTTAACCCTGTTGATCAGGGTTTTTTTTTACCATAGAATCGCATGAGAATTTTATTTAAATCGGTTTTAATACAAGATAGTCTTTCTGACTTCTATAATCAGGTAGTTGATTTATTATTTGAAAATGGCCAATGGCTTCAAATTGGAAATAATTTGAACGATAAAGCTGATTTAGTCATTGACAAACCTGATTTAGCTTGGGCTCCATCCATGGTAGATTTACGTGTTCATAATACCTTGCCAGGTGGAGAGTTTAAAGAAGATTGGGCAAGTTTGTCTGCAGCAGCTAAGAAAGGTGGGGTACTAGATTTATTACTATTGCCTACGGGCGATCCGGTTCCCCAACAACCACAGGCGCTTGAGTTTGTTAAAAATATGTCTCAAGTTCATGGGGTGAACTTTATGGCTATGGCGCCTTTGACAATCGATAATCTAGGAGAGAATTTCACTGATTTATTTGATTTATTTTCTTCCGGAGCCCATTGGTTTGCCCATGGAAATTCATGTATCCAGAATGTGGATTTAATGAGCAAGTGTTTGCAATATTTGCAATCTTTGCCAGCAACCTTGGTTTCTAGGCCTGATACGGCTGGTTTGTCTCTATATGGTCAAATTAATGAAGGATTACAAAGTACTTTGTTGGGCCTTAAAGGTATACCTGATTTGTCTGAGACTTTAAGTGTAAAACGCGATTTAGATTTGCTTTCTTATATCTTATCTAATTCTTTTGGTAACACTCATGCTAAATTTAGACTACATTTTTCTTGTCTTTCTTGCAGCGAATCGGTGGACTTAATTCGTGCAGCTAAGAAAAAAGGAATGCCTGTAACCTGCGATGTGGCTGTTCACCAATTAATATTTACCGAGGATTCGATTAGTGATTTTGATCCCATGAAAAAGGTTTTTCCTCCATTTAGGACTGCGAGCGATGTTAATTCTTTATGGAAAGGTATTCAAGATGGTACAATCGATGCCATTGTATCGGATCATACACCTCACGAAAGTGAAGTAAAAGAAGTTGAGTTTGACTATGCGGCTTTTGGTACAATCGGCTTAGAAACATTGTTTCTTGCATGTTACCAAGAGGCTGTTCATCGAAATATTTTGTTTATTGACAAATTACTTTCTTCCAACCCAGCAAATTTACTTGGGCTTAACATGCCTGCGCTAGGAAAGGGCATTAAGGCTAAGGGAATTTTATTTCAAAAAGTACCTGCATATCCTTATGCAGTAGATCATATTGTAGGCAAATCTAAAAATTCGGCTTTTCTAGGGTATACTTTTAACCATAAAATTTTAATGGTGCTGAATCAACAAGAGATTGCGTATAATAATCAATAAATGAAAAATCTGATCAAGTATTGGCCACAATTATTGGCTACAAGTCTTTTTGCCGTTTGTTTAATCATCCTTTATTGCATTATCTTTTATTCCCTTGGTATTTTGCCTCTCGGAGGGAAAAAAGCACCTAGTTTTGTATTGGTGCTAATACTTCAATATTTATTAGTCAAAAGAATCTTTAAATTCGATTCTGCCCATTTTTTGAAAATTTTTCTGTTTCAATATATTTATATTCTTTTTGTGGCTATTTTGAGTTCAATGGTCTTGTATTATTTCTACGCGTCTGAAATTGGTCTTGGAGTTTTAAATGAATATATACAATTTAGTGTCAGTGAATTACAGCAGTACAAATCGGTGATTATTGAGCATGAAGGAATTGAATATTATAAAATGCTACTTAATGGCATTAATGGAATAGATGCGGGAAGTATAGCTAAAGATGATTTCACACAAAAAATTGTTTTGGCATTTTTGCCAAACTTACTCATGTCTTTATATTTTAAAAAGAACTAATCATGGAAAAACAGGAAGATTTAAAATTGTCTAACTCCGTTTTAGCATTAAAATGGGGAGTTATCGGCGGGATTACTAGTTTTGTTTTAACTCTGGTAACCAAATATTCAGGCTTAGAGGAAGACTTTAGCGAAACATTAGGATGGGTTTCATTTTTGGGCACGCTTTTAATCAACACAACAATTCTTTATTTAGCATTAAAAGAAGTGAGGTCAAACCAAGATGATTTAATTAGTTACGGACAGGGTTTAGGTAATTCGCTATTAATTGGCGCTGTATGGGGTGTTGTTAGTGGTGGCTTTAATTATATTTATCTGAATTTTATTGACCAAGGAGTTCTTCAAAAACAGATGGATATTGCCAGGGAAAAATTAGAAAGTCAGGGTTTAACTGAAAGTCAAATAGAAGATGCTGAGAAAATTACTAAGATGATGTTGGGCCCAGGTATTCAGTTTATGATTATTTTTTTCGTGTCAGTTTTATTTACTTTCTTACTTGGATTAATTGTTTCAGCGATTTTGAGAAAAGAAAAATCTATTTTTGAAGATTAATATGTGGGCAATCATTCAAAAAGAATTTAATGTGTTTTTTACCTCATTCATTGGTATAGGACTCATGTTTTCTTTTTATTTATTGGTCGGTTTTTATACATGGTTTTTCCAAGGCAATGTATTAGATTTTGGCTTTGCAGAACTAAGTGTATTTTTTGATTTAAGTCCTTGGTTTTTTTTATTTTTTACGCCTGCCATTTGCATGAGGCTATTTTCGGAAGAGTTTGAATTAGGCACTTTTAATCTTTTGCGTACATTGCCTATATCGATTGAACGAATCATCTTAGCCAAGATCCTAAGCCAAATATTTCTATTGGCCATCATTTTAATACCGACCATCATTTTTATCTATAGCATAGGTACTTTGAGTTCACCGGCTTATAATATTGATATTGGTATAATATTTAGCGCTTATTTCAGTTTGATTTTGCTGATCATTGTGTTTGTCTGTTTAAGTGCTCTAGCTTCTTCTATCGCAAATAAACAGGCATTATCATTTGTATTGGGTGTTTTTTTGAATTTCATTTTTTGGCAGGGACCTCAAGAAATAAGTAAAATTTTCAATTTCGATTTTACCTTCCAAAGTTTAAATTATCACTTTCAAAATATCAGTAGGGGAGTGTTAGATTTTTCAAGTGTAGGTTTTTACCTTGGACTGATCTTACTGATTATTGGCCTTATAATTTTGCGTTTCCGTTGGAATTATTTGAAATCTAAAATTTGAATACGCTCTTTGCAGTATTTTATTTCTGATTCTTCATTAGAAGCAATGAGGATTAATTTATCTTTTTCAGATTCTAGTTTACTTTGAAACCAGGTTTTTGATTTATGGTCCAAATTAGTCGTAGGCTCATCTAAAAACATAAATGGCCTTGGCGATGAAAAAGCTAGGGTTAGTTTTGTTTTTTGCTTCATGCCCGAAGAAAAATCTTTAATTAGTTTATTGGGATTTATTTTTAATTCTGAAAATTCTTCAAATGCTTGGACGTTGAATTCTGAGGGTAAATTTTGTAGGCCAACTAAAAAAGAGATTAACTCACTGATGGTAAATTCTTCTATGATTTCACTATAGGGAGCCGCAAAGGAAATTTGCTTAAATGCAAGATCGTTTTCTATGGGGTTTCCTTGGTTATCTAAATACTTTACGAAACCTTTTGTTGGCAAAGAAAATTGACTCAGCAATTGGAGTAAGGTCGATTTACCGGAACCATTTGGCCCTACAATCGCATATTTCTGATGATCTTGAAATTCGAAATTGAAATTTTTTATGACATATTCTTGGCGGAATTTCTTTTCTAAGTTTTCAGCAAGAATTTTCATAGGAGTTAGCTTAGCCTTTCATGATTCCTCTTTCTGAATTGCGAATGAAATCTACGATTTCATCTCTTTCAGGAGACTTTCTGATTGATTTTTCAATTTGTTCTAACGCGTCATTGGTATTTAATCCTTTGTTGTATAGGAATCTATATACCTCTTGTATTTCATTAATGAGTTCATCTGTAAATCCTCGCCTCTTTAATCCAATTGAATTAACTCCAGCATAAGTAAGAGGTTCTCTACCTGATTTTGTGAATGGAGGCACATCTTTTCGAACAAGTGAGCCTCCAGAGATCATGACATGTCGGCCTATTTGTCCAAATTGGTGAACGGCAGATGAACCTCCAATGATGGCAAAGTCTCCTACATTCACATGTCCGGCTAATTGTACCGCATTTGCTATAATGCATTGGTTTCCAATGACACAATCATGGGCTATATGCACATAAGCCATGATTAAGCAATTAGGGCCAATGACTGTTTTTTGACGATCACTGGTTCCTCGATTTACGGTTACACATTCCCTAATGGTTGTATTATCACCAATTTCAGCTGTTGTGATTTCTCCTCCAAACTTTAAATCCTGAGGAATTGCTGAAATTACAGCTCCAGGAAATATTTTGACATTTTTCCCAATTCTCGCTCCAGGAAATATAGTTACATTCGAACTAATCCAACTACCTTCTCCGATTTCTACATTTTCGTGTATGACAGTAAATGGATCAATTTGTACATTGGATCCAATGATGGCATTCGGGTGAATTGAAGTTAATGGATAATTCATAAATTTTGTACTATGATTTTCTAACTAAACTCGCTGTCATTTCTGCCTCACAAACTACTTGGCCTGATACATAAGCCTTACCTATCATTTTGGCAATTCCTCTTCGAATGGGTGCTAAAAGCTCACATTTGAATATAACGGTATCTCCAGGGATGACACTTCTTCTAAATCTACAATTTTCTATTCCGACTAAATAAGGCCAATAATTTTCAGGATCTGGTACTGAACTAAGCACTAATATACCCCCTGTTTGAGCCATAGCCTCTATTTGCATAACACCTGGCATCACAGGATTATTCGGAAAATGTCCCATGAAATAATATTCATTCATCGTTACATTTTTCACACCAACGACACTATTATCATCTAAATAAATAATCTTATCGATCATTTGAAATGGATACCGATGTGGCAATAATTCATAGATTCGTTCATGTGAACAAATAGGAGGTTGCTTTGGATCGTATATAGGAACATTGTTCTTTTCGGTTTCCAACATCAACTTCTTGATTTTTTTGGCTAATTCGATATTGGACGTATGTCCAGGCCTTGAAGCCAAAATTTGTGCTTTAATTGGCCTACCCACTAAAGCCAAATCACCCATTAAATCCAATAACTTATGCCTTGCCATTTCATTTGGAAAGTGTAAGCTGGTATTATTTAAGATTCCAATTTCTTTCGAAATACTTACTTTAGGCTTTCTTAAAACATCCGATAAATGGGCTAATTCCGCTTCAGAGTAATCACGATCGGCTATCACAATGGCATTGCTTAAATCACCTCCTTTGATCAGGCCCTCTTTATATAAAACTTCTAATTCATGCACAAAACAAAAAGTTCGACACATGGCAAAACCTCTTTCAAATTGTGACACGTGACTCAAATTGGCATGTTGGCTCGATAAGAATTTTGAATTATAATCCACCATCACCGCCATTCTATAATCATTTAAAGGCAATGCAGCTAGTTCAATATCTTTATCTGGATCCTTGAAACGTACTTCCTCCGTTACTTCGAAAAATTTACGATGAGCTTCTTGTTCAACTGGTTCCGCATCTTTTAACGCTTCCACAAATTTGATCGAACTTCCATCCATAATGGGGGGTTCTGGACCATCTAATTGAATTAAAACATTGTCGATTTCCAGGCCTACTAAAGAAGCCATCACATGCTCAACCGTATTAATTCTTGCTCCATTATGTTCAATGGTGGTTCCTCGTGAGGTATCGACCACATAATCAACATCGGCATCCGCAATGGGCTGCCCCGGTAAATCTACTCGCTGAAATTTTATGCCATGGTTAGATGCTGCCGGCAAAAATGTCATATTCGTTAAGACTCCCGTGTGTAAACCTACTCCACTTAATGTGACTGATTTTGATATGGTGTGTTGCTTATTATTCATAATAAGGGTAAAGCCAACTCAATATTATTTGTTGCTTTGATTAAATTTTTCAAAAAATTCTGGTAATTGCCTAATTAATGCATTTCTTTTTAAGAAATCTACATTATTAGAGGCTGGGGTACCACCCAATGTTTGTCCTGGTTTTTTAACACTTTTTGTAACTCCAGATTGACCCGTTACGATTGTTTTTGGCGCAATAGTAATATGTCCCGCTACCCCTACTTGGCCCGCAATCAAACAATTCTCACCCACTTTCGTCGAGCCTGAAATACCTGTTTGTGCTGCAATAGCTGTATTTGAACCTATCTCTACATTATGCGCTATTTGTACTAAATTATCTATTTTAACTCCTTTTCTTATGATCGTTGATCCCATGGTGGCTCGGTCAATCGTCGTATTTGAACCAATGGAAACATCATCTTCAATAACGACATTTCCTAATTGGGGTATGGATTTAAATGTTCCATCTGCTTGTGGTGCATGCCCAAAACCATCTGAGCCGATAACTGAATTGGCATGTATAACGACATTATTGCCGATGATACAATCTTTATATATAACTACGCCGGGATATATGGTGCAATCGCAACCAATGGTTACATTTTTACCAATACTAACTCGATCATAAATTTGTGAATTTTTTCCTATTTGACTTCCTGAATCTACCAGTGTAAATCGTCCCACAAATACATTTTCTGAAATTTGCGCATTCTCAGCTACATAACTGGGCACTTGAATACCTGTTTCTTTTCTTTCTACTAATTCTTGGTATTTTTGTAATAAGACAGTAAATGCTAAATATGGATCAGAAACGCGTATTAAAGCTGTTTTTACGGGCTTTTTTAACGTAAGATCTTTTGAGATGATGACCGCTGAAGCATCGGTCTGGTATAAAAAAGATTCGTACTTAGGATTTGAAAGGAATGAAATACTCCCTGATTTCCCTTCTTCTATTTTATCGAAATTACTAATTAATGTAGCCCCATTGCCATTTACTGTACCTTCAATTAAATCAGCTATTTGGTCAACAGTAAATTTCATGTCTTAAATATATGGTGGCAATTAGGTATTTAAAAATAATTTAGCTCAATTCACCTTGCAAATATACGCTCTTTGGACAACAAAAATAGTATTTTTTCACAATCTTACTCAAGGCTTGGATGGTCGGCAAATCAGATGCGAGCATTAACTCGACCACTTGCCCTTGTTTATCGACCATTTTGATAGTATTGTCGCCTTGCACATAGGCCGCATTGCTGGTGGAACCTTCTACGACAAAATATGAAAGTTCCTCAAAACCGATCCCTAAACTTTCCTGAATCTTAGTCTCTATTTCTGTTATTTTAGATTTAGGTAAAGGTTGGGTGCCCAACTTACATTTAAATAATTTCCTGGTTAAAAATGACTCACATAAATGTCTAAGAATTTTATCCTTTTCATTTTTCCAATCTTTTAAAGCAGCCCAAATATCGTGATCATCTAAGTCCGTAAATGCGAGTAAAAGCTTTTCATTATTGGCAAACTCATCCCAAGTATAAGTCCTACTAAGAAACACAAAAAGAGGCTTTGAACAATTCAATTTTGTGCCTTGTGCCATTAAATCCTTAGCTCGCCTTAAAATTTGAATTAACATCGTCTCAGCTGCAATGGCTGTCTTATGTAGATATACCTGCCAGTACATTAGTCGACGAGCCATTAAAAAGTTTTCGATGGAATAAATACCCTTTTCTTCTAAAACGAGTTGCTCGTTTTTCAAATCCAGCATACTTAATAACCTTTCGGAGCCAATAAACCCTTCTCTTACTCCCGTATAAAATGAATCCCTACTCAAATAATCCAATCGATCTACATCTAATTGGCTCGAAATTAATTGATGAAAAAATGGTCGATGGTAGCGATTATTAAACATTTCAATGGCCAATGATAATCTACCTTTAAAATACTCATTCAACTTTTTCATGAGCAGATTTGAAACTTCCTCATGTTTTACCTCATTTAAAATGGTATTTTCTAATACATGTGAAAATGGTCCATGACCAATATCATGTAATAAAATAGCAATTTCAGCCGCTTCTTGCTCAGCCTCCGTAATACGATATCCTTTTGCTTTTAAATTATTTAATGCTTGATCCATCAAATGCATAGCTCCTAATGCATGATGAAAACGGGTATGATGTGCCCCTGGATAGACAAATTCAGCTAAACCTAATTGCTTAATTCGTTTAAGTCTTTGGAAAAACGGATGGTCAATTAACTCCAATATCAATGGATTATTAATTTTAATAAATCCATAAATAGGGTCATTAATTATTTTTGTTGGAAACATAGCGCGGTCCACAGGTTTTATTCCAAAATGTATTTTAAAGATAAACAAATGTAAGATTTATCTTTTCTATTCGAAAATAAGAGAATTCAATCCCTTTAATCTTAAAATATTTAATCAAATGTAGTTAGAAAGGCAATAATTACTTAATTTTGCACCACATTAGTTTAATCTAATGTGGACTTGTAGCTCAGCTGGTTAGAGCACCTGACTCATAATCAGGGGGTCCATGGTTCGAGCCCATGCTGGTCCACTCTGTTAAAAATAAAGCACTTACGTCATTTGTAAGTGCTTTATTTTTTGAAATAAAATCAGGAAAACTAATTAAAGCTCTTTAATTTCAGATACGACTTTTGCAATAGTTTGTTTAGCATCTCCAAATAGCATAAGGCAATTCGGGTAACCAAACAATTCATTTTCTACTCCAGCATACCCTTTTCCCATACTCCGTTTGCTCACGATGATTGTTCTTGCCTTGTGGGCACTCAATATTGGCATTCCAAAAATTGGACTTTGAGGATTGGTTTCTGCCGCTGGATTAACCACATCATTTGCTCCCACAATAAAGACCAAATCAGTATTTGAAAATTCATTATTTATTTCATCCATCTCAATTAATTTATCATAGGATATATTAGCCTCAGCTAATAATACATTCATATGGCCTGGCATTCTACCCGCTACAGGATGTATGGCAAATTTAAAACTGATATTTCTTTTTTCACATTGCTCCATCAGCTCTCTAATAACGTGTTGAGCTTGCGCCACGGCCATTCCATAGCCTGGAACCACGATAACCGATGATGCACTGTCAAATAACATGGCGGCTTCCTCTACGCCAACTTCCTTGACAATAATGGAAGGTCCTTCAGTTTGTTCGCCTGCTACCGTTTGACCAAATCCACCTAATAGAACATTCACCAGCGATCGATTCATGGCTTTACACATGATTTGTGTTAATATGATTCCGGATGCTCCTACAAGTGCACCTGCTACAATTAATACATTATTATTTAAAATAAAACCTGTGGTGCAAGCGGCCATTCCTGAATATGAATTTAATAGGGAGATCACAACAGGCATATCTGCTCCACCAATCGGGATGACCGTTAATATGCCAAGCAATAGTGATATCAAAACTAAAACAACCATTAAATTAATATCCGATGGATTCATCCATGTAGCCACTGAAGCTAGTATAAATGATATCAACATGACTAAATTTAGAGGATGCTGACCTTTAAATGTGATAGGACTTCCTGTAATTCGACCATTCAATTTCAAAAAAGCCACCATTGAGCCCGTAAAGGTGATACCGCCGATAAATACACTTAGTATAATGCTGACTAAAATTATGATATCAATGTTTGCAACCGTTATTTGACTTTTTAACCAATAATCTGAAATGGCCACTGCTACGGAAGCCAGTCCACCAAATCCATTGAATAGTGCCACCATTTCTGGGATTTGAGTCATTTCTACCTTGTAAGCATAATAAAGGCCTATCAGTGAACCAATAATGATACAGATAAAAATTTCTACCATGGAAATGACCTCAATTTGCATTAATGTGGCTATTATGGCGATGAGCATTCCTACCGAAGAAAGTAAATTTCCCGCCCGCGCATCTTTCGTTTTATTCATCATTTTAATCCCAATGATGAATAAAACAGAAGAAAATAAATACAGAAGTTGGATTGTTATATTCATTTTTTTATTTCTTGAACATTTTAAGCATTCGGTCCGTCACAGCATAGCCGCCAACTACATTAATGGTGGCTAATACAAGTGCGATCATCCCCATCCACTTGCTTACTGTTGTATATCCTAATTCATTACAAGCCAGTAATGCGCCTACAATGGTAATTCCAGATATGGCATTGGAACCTGACATGAGAGGAGTATGTAGCGTAGGGGGAACCTTAGCGATTAATTCGAAACCTAGGTAACTAGCCAAAACTAGCACGTATATTAAAATAATGAGTGAGTCAATAGACATAATGAATTATTTAAATTTATTTTAAAATTGATGCGGTAAATTCATGCACTAGTTTACCTTGATGCGTAATAAGTGAGCCTTTAGTGATTTCCTCTTCCATTTCCCAAAGAAAAGATTCAGGGGTGGCTAAATGTAAAATTAATGCACTGATGTTAGTGGCATATAATTGACTGGCATTGGTCGATAATAATGAAGGAAGGTTAGCAACTCCAATCAAGGTAACGCCATGTTTAACGACTGTTTTATTTATTTCAGAAATGGCACAATTTCCTCCTGACTCGACGGCTAAATCCACAATCACTGAACCCATTTTCATGGATTTGACCATCTCTTCTGTGACTAAAATTGGCGCCTTTTTTCCTATGACAAGGGCCGTCGTGATCACGATATCAGCATCCTTTATTTTATCCTCGATTAATTTTTTCTGTTTTGCTAAAAATTCAGCCGATATTTCACTTGCGTAGCCACCTTCAACTTTTACCTGATCAACTCCTTCGACACTCAAAAAACGTCCTCCTAAGGATTCTACCTGCTCTTTTGTCTCTGGTCGCACATCACTTACTTCTACTACAGCTCCCAATCTTTTAGCCGTTGCAATAGCTTGCAAGCCAGCCACACCTGCGCCAAAAATCA
>CAMARL010000016.1 GCA_945860325.1 Spirosoma fluviale
GGAGATATTTTTGGTAGTTGTCGTTGTGATTGCGGTGCTCAGTTGCACGCCGCTATGGGAATGGTCGAAAAAGAAGGGAAAGGAGTGATTTTATATATGTTCCAAGAAGGTCGTGGCATCGGATTGTTAAATAAATTAAAGGCTTATAAATTGCAAGAGCTTGGTCGGGATACGGTTGAGGCCAATTTGGAGTTGGGCTTTTCGATGGATGAGCGTGATTATGGAGTAGGAGCTCAAATTCTTCGTGATTTGGGGGCACATAAAATCAGGTTGATTTCGAATAATCCTAAAAAACGGGCCGGTTTATTAGGCTATGGCCTTGAAATAGTGGAATCGATTCCGATTGAGATTGCGCCCAACAAGCACAATGAAAAGTACTTGGAGACGAAGCGGGATAAGATGGGGCATTCCATTTTAAGTAAATAAAAGCTATAAAACAGAGAAAAGGCCGAAGGATATTAATTCTTCGGCCTTTTTTTATAGATCTAAATCACTGAAAATTAGCATGATTTTACTGATTTTAATTGTTGCCCAATATAATAGGTGTTCCTTTAGAACTTCCCATGATAATCACTTTCGCATTAGGCGATTTAGCTAATTCTTTTTGAGCTATAATCGACTCATATTGCAATTGTTTGTCACTCAATCCCGTAGATAATATTTTTTGATAATCTGCAATTCCCTGAGCTTCAACTCGTTTTCTTTCGGCTTCTTGCTTTTCTTTTTGAAGGACAAATTGCATTTTTTGAGCATCCTGTTCCGCATTAATTTTAGATTCAATTGTTTGCTTGACTGAATTGGGCAAATTAATGTTTCTGATTAGGAGCTGCTCCAATACTAAGCCACGTTTCTTGAAGTTCTTTTCGATATCATTGTAAATACGTGTTTGGAATTCATTTCTTTTTAATGAATACAATGCCACGGCATCGTAATAAACAGCATTATCACGGATCATGGTTCTTGTAATGGGGCGAACCACTTTATTTTTATAATCTTCGCCTATTTCCTTTAAAATTTTAGGTGCGTCAGAAGGCAAAATTCTAAACAAAACCGTTAGGTCGACCACCACTTCTAAACCGTCTGCTGTTAGAACCCGAATAGCATCATCACCAGATTTATCTCCTTCATCATGGACGGCCGACATCGTATAATTTTGAGTTTTAGAATCAAAAATATAGACATTTGCAATTGGGTTCACAAAATTCAATCCACTGGATAATGTTTCTGGAACCACTTTTCCAAATACACTTTGCACTCCCACTTCTCCTGCATCTATTTGCTTAACAGCAGAAGTTAATAAGCCAATGAGGGCAAATACAATACCGACAATTTTGAATGTTGGGCTATATTTTGAAAATACGAGATTGGGGCTACCAATACCTTGTCCTGCTAAATAAAGGACGATTCCGACAATAATTAAAAACATAGTGATTGGGTTTAATGAGTTGAGTAAATATAATAAACCAATTTACACATTTTTTTGAATCACTCCATCTAATTAGTCAAGGGTATTTGTGTTTATTTTTAATAAAATATACCTAATTTTGAGCATGATTGAAATTAAAGGCATACACAAGAAATTTGAGGGGAGAGTCATTCTTGATGGCGTGAGTGGTGTATTCAAACAAGGAATGACGAACATGGTGATCGGGGGTAGTGGTACAGGAAAAAGTGTTTTATTGAAATGTATGATTGGGATTTTAGCACCCGAAAAAGGTCATGTACTTTACGATGGAAGAGACTTTATAAATGCAGACCAGGAAACAGTTAAGGCCATTCGGAGGGAGATGGGGGTGCTTTTTCAAGGTGGAGCTCTTTTCGATTCAAAAACGGTGTTGGAAAATGTTCGATTTCCTTTAGATACGCTGACTTCGCAAGGTTTAGAAGAAAAAACAGAGCAGGCTATGTTATGTTTAAAAAGAGTAGGCTTAGAGGCTGCTGCGAATCAAATGCCCTCTGAAATTTCAGGTGGAATGAAAAAACGGGTGGGTATAGCAAGAGCTATTGTGATGAATCCTAAATATCTTTTTTGCGATGAACCTAACTCCGGGTTAGACCCATTGACCGCTGTGAAAATTGACCTTTTGATTCAGGAAATAACGGTTGAATATGGAATTACGACTATTGTGATTTCTCATGATATGAATTCTGTCATGCGAATGGGGCAATACATTATGTTTTTGAAGGATGGAAAAAAGATGTGGGAGGGAAATGCTACCAATATGATGTCGAATGCGGTACCTGAATTGCAAGAATTTTTATCGACCAAATTAATTTAAAATGCCTAAATCTAATTCAGTTCCACAGGTGTTTGAAAACTATTCTTTAAAAGAATACAATACCTTTGGGATTGATGTTAAGGCTCAATATTTCACAATCATTTCGAGTTTGGAATCTTATGTGGCCTTGTTAAAAGCGGGCCAATACGCACATGTTCTACATCTATTTTTAGGAGGAGGAAGTAATATTTTATGTACCAAGGATATCGATGCCCTGGTTGTCAAGAATGAAATCAAAGGTTTCGAAGTAATTCAAGAAGATGCCGACCACGTTATTTTACGAAGTGGTGCGGGGGAGTCTTGGGATGAATTGGTGAGCTATGCCGTACAACATAATTGGTCAGGTATAGAGAATCTAGCCCTTATCCCAGGGACTGTTGGCGCCGCTCCTATGCAAAATATAGGTGCTTATGGAGTTGAAATCAAAGATACTTTCGATCATCTGGAGGCTTTGAATTTGGATACTTTGGTTGTGGAACGATTTGAAAAATCTCAATGTCAGTTTGGCTATCGGGAAAGTTATTTTAAACATGCGGGGAAGGGTAAATACCTCATCTCAACGGTTTGTTTAAAATTAAGTAAAAAGCCCAATATTAAAACTTCGTATGGGGCCATTCAAACAGTTTTGAATGCAAAAGGTATCGATAACCCTAGCATTAGCGATATCTCTAACGTGGTGATTGAAATTAGGAAAAGTAAATTGCCAGACCCTAAAGAGATTGGAAATTCAGGAAGTTTTTTTAAGAATCCAACGGTTACCTCTGAAGAAGCTCATCGTTTGATAAATGCGTACCCTGGGATACCTAATTATCCTGTCGAGGGGAGTAAAGACATTAAATTTCCTGCTGGCTGGTTCATTGAACAGGCAGGTTGGAAAGGTTATCGAGACGGAGATGCGGGTGTACATGTAAATCAGGCTTTGGTATTGGTTAATTATGGACAGGCAACCGGTAGTCAAATCCAACAAATTGCAGAAAAAATTAATGCTTCCGTCTTTGAAAAATTTGGAATTTCCCTTGAAACCGAAGTGAATATTTATTGACCTAAATAGTTAGTTGGCACTGAAACGTCACATCTGTTTTATGTGATCCACTAATCAGCTCTAGGCTTGAGCCAATTTCCTCACGATCTATGTAGTTTGTCCTTCCAATTTTCAGAGAAAACGTTGAATTTTTGGTCCATTTATAATCTAACACGAGGCAATTTCTAAAGCCATGTCCATAATAGGCGGGGAGTGAAAATGATAGCGGGACACCTACTTCATAGGCATACAATCTTGAATCATAGGAGGTAGAACTTACAAACCCGATCCTTAATTGAACTCCTAAAGAATGTATTTGGTATTTGACATCTTGCAGGATCAGCAAACCTGTTTCGTTTGTGTTTGCGCCTAGCAGTAGGCATGTCATAATACGTGTGTGGAAATCTAGCTTTTTGGCTCTAAACTGATGTAAGTCTATGCTCGTTTGTATTAAATGATTTCGTGTAAGTTCCTTGTTACTCCGAGAAATATCATTTTGTTTAGACGTCCATTTTAGTTGGGTAAAAAACGAATATTTCCCTCTTTTTTCCCATTGGTATCGGGTCAAGCATTCCCATCCCCATGAATTCAGTTGGGATACTTCATATTTTAACCCCGGGAACCTAAAAATATCTAGGTAACTCGATAGTTTATTTCTTTTGTTAAAAGTGATTTGATTCCCGACGAATAAGCCCATTTCATTGGTTGTTTCTGCACTTTCTCCTATCCCTTGAGCTTTAGGGCTAAAATAGGAGGGTGCGTAATATCGAATTAGGTAGGACAAATCTATTTTTTTAGAAACGGCAAAGGCTCCGCCTTGGATAAGGGAGAAGTGATTTTCAGGCATCCAGGCAAATTCTCCAGTAAAGTGAATTGTTTGTATAGGGGCTTGAAAGCTAATAGAATAATTTTGAACTGCTTTTCCGGACCAAGAATTCACCTTGTAGGCCAAAAGTGATTTTGATTTTTCTAAAGAAAATAGTGTATGGGATAGATTAAATTGAATAGCCAAATGGGTGGGTTTGTGAGTCCATTGCATACTTCCACCCCAAGCGGTTTCTTGAACATTTGAATGATGAGATAATTCGGTGGTTGTTCTGTGGTATCCGTCCTCAATCCATGAATTGATTTTTTTAGAATTCGTAGTGCTGTCGGAACTCAAGCTAGCGTCCAAATTTCTTAAAGAGCCATAGGCTTGAAAATTAAATGAACCCAGATGAAATTGGACATTTAATCCACGATAGAAAGAAGTTTCCCCACTGGATGTATACGGAATTGCGCCCAAATGAAATTTTTGTGTGGCTTTAATGCTTTCAAAACTTTTGCCTAATGAAAAACCACCTGATTGGACTAGGCCTTGTCCCCATTGATTGATGAAATCTCCAATGATTATTTTATCGACCCAACGGTTTGGCTTAATTTCGATAAAAACGCTTTTGAAATCAAGGTAATTAACTTCTCCGGCGTCTTTTTGGATTAAAGCTCCTATGCGCAAGTAGGTATTTAATTGGCCTCGATATCGAGCTAATTGGCCCCAGGAATTACCCAAATACCTCGTTTTACTTCTAGAATCTTTAGGGCTAAATCCTTTTTTTTCTTCTACGGTTTTTTCGTTTCTGATAAGTAATTGATGTTTCGCTCCTTGAAGGTCATACCACTTTTTGTTTATTTTATCGCACCTTAAAAATGGTTTTATCTTTTTTAAAAGTGGAATGTCCCAGCCATTAATTGTTTGAAGTTCGTAGATGGATTCAAAGTAATGAATCTGAGTCCTATGCGCTATAAAGTTTACTATTTGGATCGAAGTCAGGATTCCCAAAGCCGAAAGCTCATCCGCTGTTACTTCATTAATTTGTAAAGGATTTTGTAGAAAATAATTATAATTGGATTGCTTTTCTTCATCGGCATAAACATCCGGTTGTTGGGCTAAAATGCCTTGAAAAGCAAGCATTAAAATTAAAACAAAAAGTAGTTTCATTGTAAGTTGAAACTACTTCGTTTATTCTTGATAATAGGATCAAAAACTGATCATTTAGATCACTTAACTGAATTTCCTTTCGATGAGTTCATAGAGTTCATTCCATAATTCTTGATTGTCAACGCGTTGGAATGCGGAATATTTTGTTTGCAAAATTGATTTCCAATCGGTGGATTTATTAGCCTCATGGTCTATGAATTGAATGATTTGATCCAAATAGGTTGATTCTCCGTCAAATAAATTTTGAATGAAATTGATCTTTTGAAATAGGGGTAGAGTTTCAGCTAAGGAAGAAGTCATTTCGGTATGAATTCGATCTTTAAGGGAATTATCTTGATTAACTTGAAGTGTTTCAAAAACCTTTTCTTCAGGGGAATCCCCTAACATATCCAATATTTTTTTCTCAGAAGGCGCCTTGGACCCAATTTCTAAATTTAATACCGAAAATTCAATGTCTATGTGTTCAATGGTCGCCTCTGTTTTTTGTTCTTCCTCTAAAATAATTTCAGAGGTATTTTCTTGGTTTAAGTTTTGATCATTCTCGTGACTAAAATCTTCGGTTGGCTGTAGGTCAATGTTTTCATCTACCTCTGCAGCCTCATTTTCAATTTCAGGTGCAACTTCTTCTTCTTCAAAGGTGATTATGACTTCTTCATTGATCTCAATGACATCTTCAGTCAACCTGTCTTCTGGCATGTCCTCTAATGAATCAGCAGGGGAGCGATAATACACTTCAGCATTTAACAATTCCTCGAAAGACGGGTAAACTTCTTCTAAAGAATCTGGTTTAGCCTCGTCTGTTGTCCCGATTGTTTTGTTTGTTAAATCTTGAATCCAATCCAACCAAATTTTTTCAGGTAGGTATACATTGATTAGCAGACTTTGCATGGCAGAACCCCATTTTTCTGTAAACCTATTGGATTCCCAATGGAAGTTAGGAAAAGTATGTTGGATGAAATCAGAATTGAGTTGATGCGTAAGCTCAGTTTGAATAATTTCTATAATGATCGGATTAATATCCCAATTCATGACCTCTTGGAAAGTGGTCAATGTTTCATTTTCGGACCAATAATGTGCAAATAAACTAGGTGTTTTCATGGGAGTTTATTTTATGCCCAACTCTTCACAAGCTTTCATCGCTGCAGTTTGTTCGGCTTTCTTTTTTGAATATCCTTTTCCTTCTGAGATTTTTTCTCCGTCAAGAAGGACGAAAGCGGTAAATTCTTTATTGTGGTGCAAACCTTCCTCTTCCAGAGTGAATTGGGCTTTCTTGCCCTCTTTTTGTGCCCATTCGATGAGCAATGATTTGAAATTAGGGTTGTTTTGAACGACAATTTCTAAATCAAAATATTGTGTCAATATTTTGCTAATGATAAAATTTTGGGTGAAGGCAAAGCCTTTGTCTAAGTAGACGGCGCCAATAAATGCCTCTAGCGCATCTCCATACAAACTGGAGCGAGACAAGATTGTTTTTTTCTGATTTTCGTATTCGATGACTTCGTCTAGTCCTAATTTCCGGCCAAGCACATTGAGGGATTCTCTGCTGACCATTCTTGACCTAATCTCTGTTAAAAATCCTTCGTCTTTAAATGGAAATTTTTTAAATAGATAGGCAGCGGTTATCATTCCTAATACGGAATCGCCTAAAAATTCGAGTCTTTCGTTGGACTCTTTGTATGATTTAGCCACGCTATCCTTGGATGCCGAGGCGTGTAAAAATGCTAATCGGTATAAATTAAGATTATTAGGTGATGAGCCTAATAAATGCGTCACTGATTTTTTTAGAAATTTCTCTCTTAGGTCTATGGTATTTGGGTTAATCCAACTTAAAAGAGTTTTTAGGGGCATAAATTATAATTTTCTAAATATGACTGTTGCGTTATGGCCTCCAAATCCAAATCCATTGCTTAATGCGATATCGATTTTTCTAGACTTCCCTATGTTTTCTGTCAAATCAATGCGTTGGTCTATTTCAGGATCGCGATTGAATATATTGATGGTAGGAGGCACAAATTGATGTTGGATCGCTAATACAGATGCCACGGCTTCTACAGCACCAGCACCACCCAATAAATGACCTGTCATGGATTTTGTTGACGAGATAGACATCTTATAGGCATGTTCGCCAAAACAATCGACAATGGCTTTAATCTCTTGAGGATCTCCAATGGGAGTTGATGTTCCGTGCGTATTGATATAGTCGACTTCTTCGGGTTTAATTCCTGCATCTTCCAATGCGTCAAGCATGGACAATAGTGCACCATAACCTTCCGGGTGTGGAGCAGTAATATGATGCGCATCCGAAGAGAAACCGCCGCCAATCAATTCGGCGTATATTTTGGCACCTCTTGCTTTCGCATGTTCATATTCTTCTAAAATTAAAGCCCCCGCACCTTCTCCTACAATAAAACCATCACGATCTACGTCATAAGGCCGACATGCAGTAGCAGGATCATCGTTCCGAGTTGACATCGCGTGCATGGCTGTAAAACCGCCTACGGACGCAATAGTCACCGGTGCTTCTGAACCACCTGTCACACACACATGAATTCTACCTGTTCGAATATAATTGAATGCATCAATGATGGCATTGTTTGCGGATGAGCATGCTGAAACGGTCACATAATTAGGACCTCTAAATCCATTACGAATGGAAATTTGTCCTGAACTCGAATCAGCAATCATTTTAGGAATAAAAAAGGGATTAATTTTAGGTGTTCCATCTCCTTGGCCAAAATAAATCATTTCATCCTCAAAGGTCTTTAATCCACCTATTCCAGAACCCCAAATGACGCCTACCTTATTTTTGTTTAAAGTCTCCATGTCAAAACCCGCATCAGCAATGGCCTCATCTGATGCTACCACTGCATATTGAGTAAATGGATCCATTTTACGGGCCTCCTTGGGGTTGATAAAGTCTTCAACCTTGAAATCTTTTAATTCACACGCAAAACGAGTTCTAAATTTTTCGGCGTCAAATTTCGTTATGGGACCACAACCATTTTTGCCCTTAGATAAACCATCCCAAAAGTCGCCTACGGTATTTCCAATGGGAGTAAGGGCGCCTAGCCCCGTGACTACAACTCGTTTTAATTCCATGTGATTTTTTTTAATCGTTCAAAAAAAAAGCCAATTAGTTCTAGAAATCATGTAGGATAAATCCCTCATTCATTGCCTAGTACTAATTGACATATTTAATTATCTTGATTCGATTACTTCGCGTTTTCCAAATAGGCAATTGCTTGACCTACTGTTTGGATATTTTCAGCTTGGTCATCTGGAATCGATACACTAAATTCTTTTTCAAATTCCATGATCAATTCAACCGTATCTAAGGAGTCAGCTCCTAAATCATTTGTGAAGGATGCCTCAGGAGTAACCTCTGACGCTTCTACACCTAATTTCTCTACGATGATGCTTTTTACTTTTTCTGCAATATCTGACATTTTATTAAAAATTTTGGGGTTGAAAAACGATGCAAATATTAGAATTTTAAATTGGATTATCAAACAATTTTTATTCTAAATATGATTTTATAAATATTATATATAATTAATAGAACTCTTGGTGTTTAAATTATTGAAATAATGAATTTTAAGCTTATTTTTTCTTAAAAACAGAGGGATGCCGCACCTAATAATCCCGCATCATTTCCTAATAATGCTTTTTTTATGGTCAATTTTTCTAGGTAGGCAGGGGTAAGCCAATAGTTTAATTGTTTTTCCATGCTTGGAACAATAAAATCAAAGGAAGCAGATAATCCACCGCCAATAAATATATTTTTAATATCTAAAATCCGGATCAGTGATACTAGCATATCCCCTAAAAGAGTTCCTACTTCATCCCAAATGGCTTGGGCTAATGCATCACCTTCTTCAGCGGCAACGACCAGTGCGGTCGTAGAGATTGTTCCATCGCTTGGCAAACTAGTTTCACCCTTATATTCAGCCCTCATTCGGTTGGCCATTTGAAGCAATTCTTTCTTGCCTACATTTCTCTCTAATACTTTGCCATTTTTAGAAGGCACATGGCCTGGTTCCATGGCATTTCCATCTCCTCCTAAAAATATTTTGCGGTCGATGACCGCTGCTCCACCCACGCCAGTACCTAAGGTAATGAATACAAAATCTTCAGGCATATTTGATTTTTCCGGAGAGAAATAAAATTCCCCTAAAGCGGCCGCATTAGCATCATTTTCCATGAAAAAAGTATGTTCTGGAAAACGTTTTTCCAACATATCAATCATGGGAGCCCCGTCAATTTCAGGGATGGCCGTAATTTCAATTAAGGTTCTTCGGTCTTTGGTTAAAATACCAGGTAGGCCAATGCCCACTTTTTGAACATTCTTATGTTGGTACAAATGCAAAGCGATTGCATCGGCTAATCGATCTAAAAAATGATTTGATTCACGCCAAGTAGCGGTATCATAACTTTGGAAATTATTTATTTGGCCCGTATCGGCATGCACAATTCCCATTTTAACTCCGGTTCCTCCGACATCGATTCCAAGGTATTCAGTTGCTGGCATTGAATTCTATTTTATTATGAATATACGAATTTCCTCAATTTTAACGTGATTTTCAAATTCTATTTTGGGCCCAGGTAAACTTGTTCTAATTTTTCCATTATTTGGCCTACAGCGGGGCATATAAGGACATTCTTAGCCGTTAGTTGTAAAATTCCCATCATGTTTTTTCGATTCGTATGCGGGTATTCCTTACATGCTTTAGGTCGATGATCATAGATTTGGCAGGTGTTATCTTCTGCCGTTAAAAATGGGCAGGGAGCCGCTGGATACACCCAATCCCCATCGGAGTCTTGTACCAAATAGGCATCTAAAAAAGCGGAAACCTTCATTTTAAACAAATGAGCAACCCGTTGAATATCTGTTTCATTCCACATGGGACTCGTGGTCTTACAACAATTACCACAGGTCAAGCAATCCATTTGTTCAAAAACTTCCTCATGCGCTTCCCCAAATTGCTTATCTAAGTCCTTTGGTTTTTTAGCTATAATTTTTTGAAATACCTTTTTAAAGGAAGGATCTTTAGGCATAATTTAGGATTGTAGAGGGAAGCAAGCGCGGCAACGGGCTTCATAGGTATCGGATTCCCCTAACATGACGGTATCTTGATTGGCTGCCGTTCGATAGGAATACTGGGCTACCCCACCACAGGAAACGCATACGGCATGGACTTTTGTTACGTATTCGGCAATGGCCATTAAATCTGGCATAGGACCAAAAGGCAGACCTTTAAAATCCATATCTAAACCAGCTACAATGACTCTTTTTCCTTGGTTAGCCAATGTATTACAAACATCTACAATGCTACGGTCGAAAAATTGTGCTTCATCTAATCCGATCACATCGCAATCTCCAGCAAGCAATAGAATCTCTACCGCACTATGAACAGGGGTGGACCGAATGGTATTTTGATTATGAGAAACAATATCTTCATCATGATAACGCGTATCTGATGCGGGTTTGAAAATCTCAACTTGCAATTGGGCTATTTTTGCCCGCCTAAGTCTTCGGATGAGTTCTTCTGTTTTACCAGAAAACATCGAGCCACAGATCACCTCAATCCAGCCTGAAGAGCTTGCTTTTTGTGTCGATTTCGAGTGATTGGGTTCTAGAAACAAGGGCGTAAAAAGCCCCTGAAATATCTTTCAGGGGCCATTAGGTGAAATTTATTTTGAGCTGAAAGTTGCCGAGAAATATTCGCGGTTCATTCGAGCTATATTTTCTATTGAAATGCCTTTTGGACATTCTGCTTCACATGCACCCGTATTTGAGCATGCACCAAAACCCTCTTCATCCATTTGGGCCACCATGGCTTGCGCACGTGTAGCGGCCTCTATTTGACCCTGAGGCAATAAGGCTAATTGAGATATTTTAGCTGAGGTAAATAACATCGCAGAGGCATTTTTACATGCGGCTACGCAAGCGCCACAACCGATGCAAGCTGCCGCAGCAAAAGCGTCATCCGCATTATCTTTATTAATCGGTAGGTTATTCGCATCTTGTGCATTTCCTGTATTGACCGAGATAAAACCACCAGCGGCTATGATTCGATCAAATGCGGATCTATTTACGACTAAATCCTTGATGACAGGAAAAGCACTCGCTCTCCAAGGCTCCACGGTGATTGTTTCTCCATCTTTGAATGATCGCATGTGCAACTGACATGTAGTCACTCCGCGATTAGGTCCATGAGGCCGACCATTAATGTACATCGAGCACATCCCACAAATACCTTCTCGGCAATCATGGTCAAAAGCCACTGGATCATCTCCTTCTTCGATCAAACGGTTATTTAACACGTCAATCATTTCCAAAAATGACATATCGGTTGAAATACCACTCACCTGGTAGGTTTCGAATTTACCAGCTGTTTGGGTATTTTTTTGTCTCCAAATTTTGAGTGTCAGGTTTAAATTTCCTTCCATTGTATCGATTTATTTATAAGATCTTTGTGCAATTTTGATATTTTCATATTTCAATTCTTCTTTGTGAAGTTTGAAAATGGATTGTTTTTCGTATTCCCAAGCGGCTACGTAGGCGTATTTAACGTCATCTCGTAGGGCTTCTCCATCTTCCGTTTGGTATTCTAATCGGAAGTGGCCACCACAACTTTCATCCCTGTCTAAGGCGTCAATACACATTAATTCTCCTAGTTCTAGGAAGTCAGCCACGCGGCCTGCTTTTTCTAATTCAGGATTTAAATTATCTATTTCACCAGGGATTTTAACATCAGACCAAAACTCTTTTTGAAGCGCTTGTATTTCTTTAATAGATGCTTTTAAGCCTTTTTCGCTTCTAGCCATTCCACATTCATCCCACATAATTTTACCTAAACGCTTGTGAAAATAATCCACAGGCTTTGAACCTTTGATGTTCATCAAAGTCTCTAAACGATCACGAACAGCTTTTTCAGCTTTGACAAAATCTTCCGAATCCGTCGACATAGACGGCGTACGAATCTCAGCAGCTAAATAAGCACCGATCGTATATGGAATCACGAAATAGCCATCTGCTAAACCTTGCATCAATGCCGAAGCACCTAAACGGTTAGCGCCATGATCCGAGAAATTAGCTTCTCCTAAAGCGTATAAACCTGGAACTGTTGTCATTAAATTATAATCGACCCAAAGTCCACCCATGGTATAGTGAACGGCTGGGTAGATACGCATTGGAACCGCATATGGATCTTCTCCAGTGATTTGTTTGTACATGTCAAACAAGTTGCCATATTTCTCTTTTACAACCGCTTTTCCCATGGATTGAATCTCTTCGTCCGTTGGGCTATACATATTGTGTTTATTAGCTTCCCCTTTACCATAACGAATTATAGCTGCTGCATAATCCAAGTAAACGGCCATTTTAGATGATCCAACTCCAAAACCCGCATCGCAACGTTCCTTTGCTGCACGAGACGCAATGTCACGTGGTACTAAATTTCCAAACGCAGGATATCGACGTTCCAAGTAATAATCTCTTTCATCCTCCGGTATTTCATTGGCCTTACGGGTATCGTTTTCTTTTTTTGGAACCCAAATACGTCCATCATTACGCAATGATTCTGACATTAAGGTCAGTTTCGACTGATGATCGCCAGAAACGGGAATGCAGGTAGGGTGAATTTGTGTGTAGCAAGGATTCGCAAAGAAAGCTCCTTTTTTATGTGCTTTCCAAGCCGCGGTCACGTTAGATCCCATGGCATTGGTTGATAAATAAAACACGTTGCCATATCCACCGGTACATAGTAAAACGGCATGTCCAAAATGTCTTTCTAATGCTCCGCTGACAGAATCACGAGCGATAATGCCGCGCGCTTTCCCGTCGATGGTCACCACGTCCTGCATTTCGTGGCGCGTATATAATTTTACATTACCCATTCCTACTTGGCGCTGCAAAGCTGAATAAGCACCTAATAGTAATTGTTGGCCCGTCTGACCTGCCGCATAAAACGTTCTTTGAACTTGGGTACCCCCGAAGGAACGGTTGGAAAGTAATCCACCATATTCACGAGCAAAAGGAACACCCTGAGCTACGCATTGGTCTATGATGCTTCCAGAAACTTCAGCTAAGCGATGCACATTTGCCTCACGAGATCTATAATCACCCCCTTTGATCGTATCGTAAAACAGTCGGTATACCGAATCTCCGTCGTTTTGATAGTTTTTAGATGCATTGATACCCCCTTGAGCGGCAATTGAATGCGCACGTCGAGGAGAATCTTGAAAGCAAAATACTTTTACTTTATATCCTAATTCAGCTAAAGAAGCGGCTGCAGATGAACCTGCTAGGCCAGAACCAATAACAATGATTTCCAGGTTACGCTTGTTGGACGGGTTGACCAACGGAACACTCGATTTGAACTTGGTCCATTTCTCGGCTAAATTTCCATCAGGGATTTTGGCGTCTATTTTTGTCATAATTTCTTATCGGCTGATATTAATGAATCAAATGAAAATAAAATGCAATCGGCATGGAAGCAAATGTGGCAGAAATAACAACTGCGTAAATAGCTCCAATACTTTTTATCGTGGGTGAATATTTAGGATGATTCCATCCTAGAGATTGAAATGCACTCTGGAATCCATGCAACAAATGATAACCCAAAGAGATGCAACCTAGTACGTAGATAATGACCACAATAGGACTTTCAAAAACGATTTGCATTTCGTTATAAAGAGTATGCGCCTCCGTCAAGTCATTCGTAAGGCGAGAAAAATACCAAAAATGTTTTAAGTGGATGATTAAAAAGAGCAACAATAACGTGCCCAATAAACCCATAGATCTTGAATACCATTTGCTATTGGCCGATCCGTCAACCACCGCATAAGCGACCGGGCGTTTCTTTTTATTATCAAGCCATAAACGTAAACCATCAAAGATGTGAAGAAGTAAACCGGCAAATAACACAATTTCCATAGCTCGGATAATGGGATTGGTTCCCATGAATTCAGCCCCTTCGTTGAATGCCACTCCGCCATCATTTAAAAAGATGGTGGCATTAAGTCCACAATGCACGATAAGGAAGCTGATCAAAAATAGGCCTGTGATGGCCATCAGGAGCTTTTTCCCGAGAGATGAATTAAGAGATTTTGTTAACCAAGCCATAAATAAATGTATTTGTTAAAATTAAAATTACTCAAGCGTTTTGTTTTTTTTACTAATCGAATGAATTTTAGCTATCAAAAATACGACTCAAACGCGGGTTCTTCAAATTAATCGATTAAAAAATCCATTTTTTTTAAATAATTGGATTTGCCTTATTAACTTTCCTATTCACAAATAGGTTTTATGTCAGCAAGAAAAATTGCTTATTACTTTTTAGTTTTTTTTCTAGGTTGTTTCGCTACTCAGGCTACCCATTTAAAAGGCGGTGAAATTACGGTTAAACGTATTTCAGATAAAACGTTGACCTACGAGTTTACGTTAACCACCTACACTGAAAATAACCGGGCTAATCAGGATCAGGGAGATGTTAATTTTTGTTTTGGAGATGGTACGGCTATTTTTAAAGCAAAAAGATGTTGTGGTAGCCCTGTAGATATCGGCAATGGGACCATGAAAAATATCTATAAGATCGAGTACACCTATCCTGCTCCCGCACTTTTTTATAGGGTTTCAGTTGCAGTTCCTAATCGGAACGATGGGGTAAGAAATATAACGCGTTCGGTGGAAGTTCCTTTTTATGTGGAAACTACCTTTTCAATTAATTCTGGTTTAGGTCAAAACTCAACTCCCTTGCTCTTAAATCCAGCGGTCGATTTGACGGCTGTGATTGGCCAGCCTTTTATTCATAATCCCAATGCAGTGGATGCGGAGGGAGATAGTCTAGCTTACCGATTATCCGTTTCCAAATCGGGGGATTATGAAACATGTTCCTCGGCAAGTAGGGGATTGGTGGCCCCGAATTTTCGTCAACCCAATGAAGTGGCTACTGTACCTTCCTCATTTACGATCAACTCATTGAATGGAGATTTGATTTGGAATTCTCCTCAAGAGGTGGGTGTATACAACTGTGCTTTCATTATCGAAGAATGGAGGAATGGCGTTAAAATTTCTGAGACAGTCAGGGACATGCAGATTGAAGTCAAAGACGTTGACAATAAGGCCCCTAAAATAACGGTGCCACCTGATGTTTGTGTTCAAGCGGGTACTTTTTTAAATGAAACGATTTCCGCTACGGATGTATTATCAAAATCGGGACGTTTAGATCCAATCACTATTTATAGTTTTGGTAATGTATATGCAATGGATACGGTTTATGCCGTTAAACAACCTTATGCTACTTTTTCATCGTCACCCAAACAGACAAGTCCCGCTATTGGAGTATTTAAATGGCAAACAGCTTGTCAACATATTCGAAAGGAAGCCTATGATATTTTCTTTAAAGTGGAGGATAATCCACCTGTGAATGTAGGCGGTGGTGTCAAGTTGGTCGATAGTAAAATCTGGAAAGTACGCGTCATAGCGCCTACTGTCAAAGGCTTAAAGGCGACGATTAAATCGTCTACGGCTAGTGCATTATTGACATGGAATTCTTATGCATGTGCATTGTCTAATGCCAAAATTATTGTTTTTCGAAAACAAGTTGCCTGTAATCCAGTGGTGAATAAAATATGCCAAACGGGAATGACATTGACTGGTTTTACTGAGATTGCACGGTTAGATATCACAAAAACATCATTTGAAGACACGAATGGCGGTGCAGGTTTAATGAAGAATGCGAATTACACCTATGTTTTGGTGGTCATATTTACGAATAGCAAAGGCTCGGACGATTATAGTCCCATGTCAGAATCTGCCTGCGTACTTATTCCATCTGCGGCTCCATTAATGACAAATGTATCTGTAGTGAAAACGGATGCCAAGGTAGGAGAGATGTTGGTGAAGTGGACAAGACCTTTGAAACTAGATACGGCATTTTACCCTGGACCTTATCAGTATGTTGTTCAGAGAGCGGACGGCCAAAGTGGAAGTAATTTTACTCCAATTTCGTCAGGGATCCCGGCTCAAATTTCACCGGCCAAATTGGATACGGTTTATGCGGACAAGAATTTAAATACGGTAGCCGGTGCTTATCGGTATAAAGTAGATTTTTATTATTCGCAAAATAATCAGTTCAAATTATTGGATTCACCAAGTCCGGCAAGTTCCGTCTTTTTGTTGGGGCAAGCGGCGGTGAAATCTGTTAAGTTGGCCTGGTCAGCCAACGTACCCTGGTCAAATGATTTTCAAGTGCATCGCGTCTATCGTGAGACGCCTCGTGGTTCAGGGAAGTTTAACCAAATTACTGAAGTTTCGGTCGCCGGCCCTAATACCTATACTTTTACGGATCAAGGAATAGATTATTATACTCAGGATGGCAAATTTGACATGGTGATTTCGCCGGATTCAACGTATTGTTATTATGTAGAAACTGTTGGTACATATGGGGAAGGCTTGCCTCGAATAGGTCTAATCAATGCTTCACAAATTGTCTGCGTAAAGCCACAATCTGATGTAAATCCATGCGCACCTAAATTGAGCTTAGCAGCTTTAAATTGTGAAAGTTTAGATGCTTCCTTGAATTGCCAGTTTACAAGTTTTACCAATACGCTTATTTGGACACCTACCTTGACGGGATCCTGCGATCAGAGTATTGCGAGCTATCGGATTTATTATTCGAAGGACGGAACAACATTTGGGAAAATAGCCGAAGTTTCTGATTTAAAATATTTACACCAAAAAACGGACTCGTTTATTGGTTGTTATTACATTACTGCCATAAGCCAATTGGGCAAAGAGTCGGCCAAGAGTGAAACTGTGTGCCAGGATAATTGCCCTTCTTTCAATTTACCTAATTTGTTTAGTCCGAATGGGGATAGTAAAAATGATTTGTTTCAAGCCATGAGATGTCCTCGATTTGTTACACAAGTTACCTGCAAAATAGTGGATCGTAATGGCCAATTGGTTTATCAATATACAGGAGATATCAGTGGATTTGGTTGGGATGGCAAGGATTTAAATGGCAATATGATGGCAGCATCTACGTATTTTTATACCTGTGATGTGACATTTGATGTGAAGAATGAAGCTTTAAAAGCTAAGCAATTGAAGGGTTGGGTGGAGTTAGTAAAATAACATAGAAAGAATGGATATCATTATAGACGGGGATTGCCGTTTTTGTCGTGGGTCAACTAAAATACTTCGACGTATTTTGAATGGTCCATTACATGTAATTACTCAGTATGACCTTGAATATACTGATCTCCAAAATCGATTTAATCCTGCTGATTGGGCAGTTGATAGCATCAAATTGATTGTTGGCGATCAACTATTCATGAAGTCTCAGGCTATTTCTAAATTGATGGTTGGGGCTCATTGGTACTTCCAACCTTTACGCATTTTGTTTTTAATGCCTACGGGTCTACTGGATGCTTTGTATGATTTCATAGCCAAGAATCGCTACTTATGGGGCAAGGGAAATAACTGCGAGGTTATTTAGGTGTATATGGTGTGGTTTGAGTAAAGAAACTCAGTGGCAAAGATTCATCCCAACGAATGGCTGCTTGCTCAAGGCCAGCACTATTAAAGTGAATGCCATCCCATCTATATTTATCCCCAGTCAAAGTTTCCAAATCAGCCCCGACAACCGTATTTTTTATTTCAGTCAAAATTCTTTTTTGAGCAGACCTAACTTTCATGATGGGCTCAGAGGTTCCACCCGTATTGCTTTTTGCAATCGAAAATGTTAATTGAGGTGCATCTAATAAATCTCTTGTTTTCTGAATGTACCTTTTAGAAGATTCAACGATTGTATTTTCTGACAATAAACCATCATTTTCACCATGAGCTACTAAAATTCCTCTTAATCCTGTCTTTGAAATTTCATTCACTAATCGCTTTTCAAAAAAAGAGTAAGGATACCTCAACTTCCAATCAAAAAATGGGTGCTGGAAAGATAAACCATAAGCTGATAATCCCCATTGTTCAGAACTAGAGCCTCCAATTCCTGTGTTATATATTCTAACAGGAACATTTAATTTAACTTTTAATTTCTCGGCTAGTCGGCCCCAATAATTATTAATTGCACCATCAAATTGCCAAATTAATATATCGCACCAAGTTGGATCATAGTTTTCAATGGAATAAGGTTTTTGTCCTTCTACAAGTGAATGACCAATGACCGCAAAGACTTCGCCAACTTTCACATTCCAAGTTAAAAGTGTATCCGTATAAACTTTGCTGTCATTAAATAATTGGATTTGCGGGTAATATCCACCGGCCTTTAAGGTAAACTTACCTTTGAATTCATTGGTGATAGGATTTATGCTGAGAGTCAACCAATCCGTCGAAACACCACTTAATGAACTATTGAATTTTATTTTAGCCGATTGAAAACTTTTATCAGATTTGCCAACGATCGTAATTGAACCTTCATTGTTTGTATTTCTTTGTACAAAATCAATACTATTGA
>CAMARL010000017.1 GCA_945860325.1 Spirosoma fluviale
TCCGTTTGGATTCGAACCAAAGACCTACTGCTTAGAAGGCAGTTGCTCTATCCAACTGAGCTACGGAACCAATAAATAAAAAGTCAATCTATTTAAATGTGTTAAACACTCCTAAATAAATTGACTAAGTCGGGGTGGCAGGATTCGAACCTACGACCTCTTGGTCCCAAACCAAGCGCGATACCGGGCTACGCTACACCCCGAAAATTAGTGCGGAGAGAGAGGGATTCGAACCCTCGGTACCGTTGCCAGTACGACAGTTTAGCAAACTGTTCCTTTCGGCCTCTCAGGCATCTCTCCTAGCCTTTAAGAGAGCACAAAAATAAGGAAATTATTTATATTTCTATAATCAAATGTCAATTATTTTACCAAATCGAAAGTTGACACAGTTTTACCTTCCAAAATAGTATGACCCATCAAAAATGAATCCATATTTCTAGCCGCTTCTCTACCTTCAGAAATACCCCATACCACCAACGATTGTCCTCTACGTGCATCACCGGCAACAAAAATTTTATCTTGACTAGTTTGATAGGTAGCATCCGTTTTAATATTGCCGCATTCGTCTAATGATATCCCAAGTGAATTAATTTCAGTTACTAAATTACCATGGTCAGTATGTAAAAATCCAGCAGCGATTAAAGCTAACTCACATGGTATTTCTCTATGATTAATAACTTTATTAATCATCTTTCCATCTTGAACCTCATATACAATATCACCGATACATAAACCTGTCAACTGTCCATTTTCATCTTTTATAAATTCTTCTAATGAAATAGACCATAACCGATCCACCCCTTCATCATGTGAAGTTGAGGTTCTTAACATATTTGGCCAATTAGGCCATGGAGTATTTTCTGATCTTTCAGAAGAAGGCTTGGGCATTACTTCTATTTGAGTGATGGATTTTGCCTTATGCCGATTAGAAGTACCAACACAATCAGAACCTGTATCGCCACCACCAATGATAACAACATGTTTTCCCGCGGCCAAAATATCAGAATCCAAGTAAGGTTCTCCTTTATGATTATGAATTAACGAGATATTTGATACGCGCTTATTTTGTTGAGATAAAAATTCCATAGCAGGATAAATACCTTTAGCATCATTCCCTTTAGATTGAATGATGCGAGGAGTAGTAGAGCCCGTGGCAATCAAAATAGCATCAAAATCTGATTGTAATTTGGATAATTTAATTTCTAATCCAATTTGAACATTTGTCTCAAATTTAATACCCTCCTTCTCCATCAAGTCAACTCGTCTTTTTACAATATTTTTATCCAATTTGAAATCAGGAATTCCATAGCGTAATAATCCACCAATTTGATCTGCTCGTTCATAGATGGTTACACTATGACCTGCTTTATTTAATTGGCTCGCTGCAGCTAAACCTGCTGGACCCGAACCCACAATAGCTACATTTTTACCTGTACGCTTAGTGGGCACTTGAGGTTGAACCCAACCTTCAGAAAAAGCCTTTTCAATAATAGACTTTTCAATTAATTCAATGGCAACAGCCGGTTTATTAATACCTAATACGCAAGATGATTCACAAGGTGCAGGACAAATCCTTCCTGTGAATTCTGGAAAGTTATTTGTACTTACTAAAATTTCATAAGCATATTTCCAATTTTCTTCATAAACAGCATCATTAAATTCAGGAATAATATTTCCTAAAGGACAGCCGTTATGGCAAAATGGAGTTCCGCAATCCATGCACCTACTTGCTTGTTCTCTCGTTTCCGAAGGCGTCGGAATTAATTCAATTTCTAAATAATCATTAATTCGGTCACTAATTGGCCTTTTTGTAGCAACCATTCTGTCAACTTCTAAAAATCCTGTTGGCTTGCCCATTTTCTCTATTTTTTTAATTCAATTTGAATATCTGTATAAACTTTATTTTTATCATTCATCACATCCGTAATACTTAATTTTCTTACCGTTAATGCATTGCGATAATCTGTTGGCATAACTTTTTTAAACTGATTCGATATTGATTCAAAATTATCCAACACTAATTTACCTTTAATCGAATGAGTAAAATCAGTATGTTTTTGTAAAAACATTTTAATAATAACTTTATCTTCTTGGCTTAAATCTGTTATTTCAACCATTTCACGATTAACCTTTGACTCAAAATCATTTTTTTCATCCAATACATATGCGACCCCTCCTGACATACCCGCACCAAAATTTCGACCTGTTTTACCCAATATAATAACAATTCCTCCTGTCATATATTCACATCCATGATCGCCAATGCCTTCCACTACAATTTTAGCCCCTGAATTCCTTACACAAAAACGCTCTCCTGCCATTCCAGCCAAATACGCTTCTCCTGAAGTTGCTCCATAAAAAGAAACATTTCCTACAATAGCATTTTCTGATGCTACAAATGTTGAATTTCTAAATGGATAAGCAATGATCGTTGATCCACACATTCCTTTTCCTATATAATCATTTGAATCACCTTCGATTTCTAATTTTAAACCTTTGACCGAAAAAGCTCCAAAAGACTGCCCTGCCGTACCACTAAATTTAAAATGAATTAAATCTGCTTTCAATCCCTTTTCACCGTATTTTTTTGTTATTTCATTAGAAATAATAGTACCAACGGTTCGATTAACATTTATAATAGGCAGTTCAGCATACGTTTCTTTTTGATTAAGCAAAGAATCTTTTGCTAAGTCTAAAAGTTTCCAGTCTAATTGATCCGCCATTCCATGATCTTGCTCCTCAGACTTAACTAAAGCTACTGAAGGATCACTAAAGCTATAAGATAAAATCGGGGAAAGATCTAAATTTTTATATTTCCAATGTGATGAAACATCTCGCATCTCTAAAAGATCTACTCGACCCACCATATCATTGATTTTTCTGAAACCTAATTCAGCCATAATTTCACGCAATTCCTCTGCTAAAAAGTAAAATAAATGCACAACATGATCTGGATTACCAGTATATAATGCTCTTAAATCGGGATTTTGAGTGGCAACACCAACAGGGCAAGTATTTAAATGACATTTTCTCATCATAATACATCCGGCCGTAACTAAAGCAGCGGTGGCCACCCCAAATTCCTCCGCACCTAATAAAACAGCTATAGCTATATCTCGACCAGTTTTAATTTGACCATCTGTTTGTATAGTCACTCGACCACGCAATTTATTTTTGACTAAAGTTTGGTGCGTCTCAGCTAAACCTAATTCCCAAGGTAATCCAGCGTGGCGAATAGAGGATAATGGGGATGCTCCAGTGCCACCATCATAACCTGCAATTAAAATATGATCCGCATGTGCTTTTGCAACACCAGCTGCTATTGTACCTACACCCGCTTCTGAAACTAGTTTTACAGAAATTCGAGCTTCCCTATTTGCATTTTTTAAATCAAAAATCAATTGAGCTAAATCTTCAATCGAATAAATATCATGATGCGGCGGCGGAGATATTAAACCAACACCAGGCGTTGAATACCTTGTTTTACCTATCCAATCATCCACCTTATGACCAGGTAATTGTCCACCTTCACCAGGCTTTGCGCCTTGAGCCATTTTTATTTGTAACTCAGTAGCATTAGTCAAATAATTCATTGTTACACCAAACCTACCCGATGCAACTTGCTTGATACTAGAGTTCATCGAATCACCATTGGCCAATTTCTGAAACCTTATTGGATCTTCTCCCCCTTCACCTGTATTTGACTTGCCACCAATGCGATTCATGGCAATAGCCAAAGTAGTATGAGCTTCGTAGGAAATTGACCCAAAAGACATAGCTCCCGTAGCGAAACGTTTTAAAATGCCTTCAATGGGTTCCACTTCGTCAATTGAGATTGACTTTGAGCTTTTAAATTTCAATAAACCTCTTAATGTTATCGCTTTATTTTCTTGATCATCGATTAATTTGGAGTATTTTTTGAAAACTGAATAGTCGTTTAATTTAGTTGCCTGTTGTAATAAATGAATCGTTTGGGGGTTAAACAAATGCTCCTCTCCTCTTTGTTTCCACTGATAAATTCCGCCAACTTCCAATTTAGGGTTTATCGATTTTAAAACTTCATAACCAGATTCATGCTTAATTAATGCTTCTAAAGCTAATGTATCTAAATCTACTCCTTCAATACGAGAAATAGAACCTGTAAAATACATGTTAACTACAGAATGATCTAATCCTAATATTTCAAAAATTTGCGCTCCTTGGTATGACTGTAATGTTGAGATGCCCATTTTAGAAAAAATCTTAAGCAACTCACCATTAACAGCTTTTATATAATTGTACTCTAATTTTTCATAAGACAAATTAGGATCTACTAATTTGTTCTCCTTCATCAACTTTATAGTCTCAAAAGCCATGTAGGGATTTATTGCAGAAGCTCCATAACCAATTAAAGTTGCAAAATGATGTGTTTCCCATACATCTCCGGCTTCTAATATAATACCTACTTTTGCCCGTTTTTTAACACGAATCAAATGATTATGCACGGCACCTAAAGCTAATAAGGACGGAATAGGCGCATGAGATGAATCAATGCCACGATCAGTCAGTAAAATAATTGAATAACCATCATCTACAGCATCCTCCGCATAGTTACAGATTCTGTCTAATGCTTTTTTTAGAACACCCGATTCATCAGAAGCACGAAAAGTCATATGAATAGACTTGGTTTGAAATTTTTCATGATCAATCCAGCGAATTTTTTCAACTTCTTTATTACGCAAAACAGGTTGCTGAATTTCTATTTGCTTACAATGGCTTGGACTTTCTTCCAACAAATTAGATAAACCTCCAATGTCGGTCAATAATGACATAACCATTCTTTCACGAATAGGATCAATTGGAGGATTGGTAACTTGGGCAAAAAGTTGCTTAAAATAACTAGAAATATGTTGCGCTTTATCGGACAAAACAGCTAAAGGTGTATCTATTCCCATAGAACCTAAAGCTTCCTTTCCAGTTTCAGCCATTTGAGCTAATACAATTCGAATATCTTCCGTTGTAAAACCAAAAATCTGCTGCCTTGAAATAACTTCATTGGATTTTGGCTGCCTATATTCACTACCAGCTTCTGGTAAATCTTCTACCCGAATTTTGTTTTCACGCAACCATTGGCCATAAGGTTGTTGTTGGCAAATAACTTCTTTAAGTTCTTCATCTGGAACGATGCGCCCCTGCTCCATATCCACTACAAACATTTTTCCAGGTTGCAAACGCCCTTTTGAAACAATGGTAGCCGGATCTAAGTCTAAAACGCCTGCTTCCGAGGCCATAATCACATGATCGTCATTGGTAACCCAAAATCTTGAAGGCCTTAAACCATTCCGATCTAAAGTAGCACCTATTAACTTTCCATCGGTAAAAGAAATACTTGCGGGACCATCCCAAGGTTCCATCATAGCTGCATGATATTCATAAAAGTCTTTCTTGTAAGATTCCATGGATTCATTTCCGTCCCAAGCTTCAGGAATAAGCATCATCATAACATGAGGCAAAGACCTACCACTCAGATATAACATCTCTATCGCATTATCTAAAATAGCTGAATCAGATTGACCCAAACTGCATATTGGCAAAATCATGTCTAATTCTTCTTGAGAAAAATATTGACTAGAAAACAATGCAGACTGAGCTTGCATCCACGATGAATTACCTTTAACAGTATTGATTTCACCATTGTGCGCAATAAAGCGAAAAGGTTGTGCCAACTTCCATTCCGGAAAAGTATTTGTCGAAAACCGTGAGTGTACAATGGCTAAGGCCGAAGTAAAATTATCTTGAAATAAGTCAATAAAATATCCAGGAACCTGCATTGTAGTCAACATACCTTTGTAGATAATTGTTCTACAAGACATGGAAGTAAAATAAAATTTATTTTCTAATCCACGAATAGTTTCATTCAATAAATTAGAGACGTACTGCCTAAACACATAAAGCTTACGTTCAAATTCTATTTCTGTCTTACAAGAAACCGGTTTATCAATAAATATTTGATATATGTTGGGTTCAGTATCACCTGAATCTGCGCCTAAAATTTCGGTGTTGTTTACGGGTACTAATCTATAACCTAAAATCGACAAACCTAACTTTTTAGCTTTACGATCAATTACATCTTTACATTCATTAATTAAAACATCATTTTTAGGAAAAAAAGCCATCCCAACACCGTAATTACCAAGCGATGGTAATGAAAACTTTAATTTACGAGATTCTTCTAAAAAAAATTCATGAGGTATTTGAACTAACACACCTGCACCATCTCCAGAGTTAGGATCACATCCGCAAGCTCCTCGATGATCCATTCTGATCAGCATTTTAATTGCATCCTGAACAATTCTATGAGATTTTATTCCTTTTAAACTAGCAACAAAACCTATTCCACAAGCATCATGCTCAAACTCTTTCCGATACAATCCTTCTCCAGACACCTTAGTCTCCATAATAAAATATAATTATTCTTATAAATAAAAAAAATATACCTATATTTAAAAATAGGTATTAATCGAATATTAAAATATTAATTACTAGTATTTCAAATTTAATCAAAAATTAATTTGGCTTATATTAATAATGACAAAATATTATTCGGTTAACAAAATATCAAAAATGAAGAATAAATAATCTTCTAAGAATCCTATTTAATTAATAATCGTCTGATTCACTTTCTGAAAAACCACCATCAAATTCTTGCTCTTCTTCATCTGAATCTTGAAAATCATTTTCTAAATCATTTAAATATATAGCATCAACAGCTTCTTTAACAGTATTTAATAAAGTAAAATCCTCAATTTTAGCTAAGTCTAAACGGTCTTGAATCTCTTCATTTTTAGTTACCACAGCAAATATCCCCATTTCATTGGTGCAAATTTTGGTACCCTTTCTAATACAACTAACTCCAAAACCGTCTATTTCTGTTACGGAGTCCATATTTAAAATCATATTCGCAAATTCCTTTTTGAATAAATTTCGAATTACTAACTCCAATTCCTCTGTATTTGTTTGGGTTAAGTTAGTTTCATTCCAAGTAATAATTGCATAACTTTCATTTTGTTCTAAACTATAAAATGGATTACTGGACATGGCTAAAAAATAAATTAACGTTATTGAATATTCGATTGTATATATCTTTTTGATCTTCTTTTTGAAATGCTATTCCAGTAATTTCTGTATATAAAAGGATATATCGCTCTGAAATTTCTTGGATGAAATCATCAGTCAATACAGGTATTTGTTGGCCTTCCTTGCCTTGAAAATTATTTTTAATTAACCATTCTCTTACAAACTCTTTGGATAATTGTTTTTGAGGCAGGCCTTTAGAAAACAAATCCTCATAAGGTTCTAAATAAAAATAACGAGACGAATCAGGGGTATGAATTTCATCCATCAGCATGATACTATTATGATATAACCCAAATTCATATTTAGTATCCACTAATATCAATTTTTTATCCAAAGCCATTTGTTGGCCTCTTTTAAAAAGCAAATGAGTTTTTTCAATTAATTGATCCAGGATATCTTTGGATACAATATTTTGCTTGACAATTTCCTCTAAAGAAATATCTTGATCATGTCCTTCATGTGCTTTTGTCGTAGGCGTAATGATCGGTGAAGGTAATACCTGATTTTCTATTAGCCCATCGGGTAAAGCAACACCACAAACCATCCTTTTACCTGAAGAATATTCTCTCCAAAGATGACCTACCATGTAATTTCTGATGACCATTTCAATTGGGATGGGCACACATTTAATTCCATATGACGCATTAGCATCTGGAGTTGCAATCAACCAATTGGGAACGATATCCCGGGTAGCATTTAAAAAATAAAAGGCAATTTGATTTAATACTTGACCTTTGAATGGAATTAATCTAGGTAATACTACATCAAATGCCGAAATACGGTCGGACGTAATCATCAACAAATGATCACCAAAACCATATACATCACGGACCTTACCACGATAGAAGGAAGTTTGATTAACAAAATTGTACTCTTTTGACATGTATTTAGAAATTAATAAGATAGAAACTTTTCATTTTTACGCAATAAATCTAACATCCATTTAGAATCCTTGGTTGTGAATATTTTATTTACAACCGCACTTTTATCGTAATCAACTTCCGACTTTTTTAATTTATTTACAGAGATAAAAGAAAACAATTCATATAATTTAGTTAGTGTATCTTTTTCGGGATACAATTTTAAACCTTCTCTCAATATTGATTTAGAACTTTCTTGTTGATTTATTTGACTTAAAATAAAACTTTTCAATATATAATCTTCAGATGATTTCAAATTTGAATTAATAAAAGAAGTTGGTTGCTTAATTGACAACAATACCTTCGTTTTATAAATACTTTCATTCCTAAAAATTTGCTTTTTTTCTATCAAATTAAGTAAGGAAAAAGCTTTATTATAATCTTTCGATAAAATAGAAAGATTGACTTTATTCACTTCGCTATTAAAACTATATCCTAGACCAGAATATAAATTCTGATAGAATAATATCAAAATATAAAAAAATGTTGAAAACAATATAATTTATTTTAAAACTTGAAACTTAAAAGAAGTATCTACAACTATTAAAATGAATAACAAAAATAATAAATATATGCTTAATTGATTAATTGAGAACCAATTTTCTCCTATCGATAAAAAATTGTCTTTGTTAATTAAATCCGCTAATTCATTTCGACTTTTAATAAAGACTGTTTCACCATTGAGCTTTATATCGCTAAGATTAGCAGGTACATATTTAATTTGGTAAATAGGCCGCACTTTTCTAAAATCGACATGATTGATAAAATTAAGAAACACTTTATAACTTGTTTTAGGAATTAATACACCTAGAGAGTCTGATAGAGGATTAAAAACAGATAATGAATAGTGTAAATCAGGCTCTCGCTTCTGCAAAATATTGATTATCTTATTAATTTGATTTTCATTAATTCCATTTAGCTCAAAATCCTTAGACACCACAACAATCTCTTCCGTATTAATACTAGGACTATTTATTGGATTAATTCCCAAGTTAAATATAAAATATAGTAGGATATTGAAGATTAATAGGCGTAATAAAAATTTAAAAAATAGTAAACCGGATAAAATGAATAGTTTAGAGGATATTAGATAATACTTAATTAATATAAAAGCTTGAAAACTTATATATAAAAAATTACCTAGAAATAAGAACTTTAAAAAATTCATTCAATTAGCCTTTAAACAAATTAAAACATAATTAGTACTTTTACTTGAGTTTATAAATTTAAGCATGGAAATTCATAAAAGTAAACGATTAGATAATCTAAAATATGAAATTAGAGGGCCGGTCTATGAGAAAGCTTTAATTCTTCAGAATCAAGGTTACAAAATTACATCCTTAAATATCGGAAATCCTGCCACATTCGGATTTGAAACTCCAGATGAGATTGTACATGATATCATTGTAAATATACGAAATGCACAAGGATATGTAGATTCTCGGGGATTATTTGCAGCCAGAAAAGCGGTCATGCAATATTATCAAAATGGAGGCGTAAAAAACATATTAATTGAAGACATATATATTGGAAATGGAGTCAGTGAATTAATCTCATTAGTCATGATGGCATTATTAAATAATGATGATGAGGTATTAATTCCGTCTCCAGATTATCCACTTTGGACGACTGTTGTCGGATTGGCTGGAGGAAATGCAGTACATTATGAATGCAGTGAAGAAGATGAGTGGAATCCAAATTTGGCTGATATTGAATCAAAAATTACGGCAAAAACTAGAGCAATCGTTCTAATCAATCCAAATAATCCAACGGGTGCAGTCTATTCTAAGCAAATTGTTGACGGTATTGTTAAAATAGCTGAAAAGCATAAACTCATTTTATTTTCAGATGAAATTTATGATAAAATAATTTATGATGATTTTGTTCATCATTCCGCATCTGGATTAAGTGATGACATATTAATCGTGACCATGGGTGGTTTGTCAAAAAACTATCGTGCGGCAGGATTCAGAGGAGGTTGGATGATTTTAACGGGAGCTAAGCATAAAGCAAAATCATATATTGAGGGCTTAAATTTTCTATTTAGCACTCGATTATGTGCCAATGTTATTACCCAATATGGGATTCAAACTGCTCTTGGAGGCTATCAATCGATTAATGATTTAGTTAGCCAACCCAATGGAAGATTATACCGACAAATGAATTTAGCCTATGAAAAACTAAATTCAATTCCAGGAGTAAGTTGTGTCAAACCTAAGGGGGCACTCTATTTATTTCCAAAAATAGATTTAACACAATTTACATTTGAAGATGATAATCATTTTGTCATGTCATTGCTTGAAGAACAAAAAATTCTAGTAGTAGGAGGTAGAGGATTTAATTTCATCCCTAATAATCACTTTAGAATTGTTTTTTTACCTCATGTTGAGCAATTGACCATTGCATTAAACAAAATTGCTATTCATTTTGATAATTATAGAAGATGACATTTAGCCAATTTTCAAGAAAACAGAAATTATTTATATTTCTTTTCGGCATTTTTCTTACCAATGCAATTATTGCTGAAATTATTGGCGTAAAAATAGTCAGTATTGAAAAAACATTGGGGCTTGAACCATTACAGTTGATGACATTTTGGGGAGACAAATGGGATTTAAATCAAACCGCCGGAGCTTTAAATTGGCCTTTAGTATTTATCACCTCAGATATAATTAATGATTATTACGGTAAATCTGGAGTAAAATTCATATCCTATACTACTGCATTTTTCATAGCATTTGCTTTTTTAATTATCTATACAGCTACTTTATTGGTACCTGCTGACTTTTGGATTGAGGTCAACAAAGGGATAAATATTAATGAAGCTTTTAGTCGTATTTTCAGGCAGGGCTTAGGGATCATTACAGGCTCTCTAACAGCCTTTTTATTTAGTCAAATCATCGATGCTACTGTTTTTGAAAAAATAAAAATGTCGACTGGTAATAAGCATATTTGGTTAAGAGCTACAGGTTCTACATTAGTATCTCAATTATTTGATAGTTTTTTAGTAATAGGCATTGCATTTTATGCGTTTGGGGATTGGAGTTTAAGTCAATGGATGAATGTATCTCTAAACAATTATTTTTATAAATTTTTCATAGCCATACTTTTCACTCCCGTACTATACTTAGCTCATTATTTTATTGAACAATACCTAAGAAAGGAAACAGATTAATTTTGCCTTTTAATGTTATCAAGAATAACACCTGCTGAAATAGCTACATTTAAAGATTCAGCCATTCCCCAACTAGGAATTTTAACCAAGTCTGTCAAAACGCCTTTCACTTGGTTTCGAATACCTTCCGATTCATTTCCAAATACGATAAAACCATTCGAAGGAAATTCATATTCATGTACATTTTTACCATCCAAGCTAGTTCCAATAATAGGAATGCCATTCATTTGATTAAAAAATTCAGATAAATCTACATATAAAAACTTAACGCGATGGAAAGAACCCATAGAAGCAGAAATAACCTTAGGATTGTAGTATTCTGTAGTATCCACTGAACAAATTAGTTGGCTTATTCCATACCAATCACAAATCCTAAGAATCGTTCCCAAATTACCAGGATCACGTATTCCATCAAGAACGACAGTGAAACCACGAGTAAAAGTAAAGTCTTTTTGTTCGAATGTTTGTGAATGTACAATCGCGAATCCATATTCATTCGTTGTTAAACTTGAATATTTAATCACGTTGCTTTCTGATTCATAATAAATAGGAGTCTCAGCAAAATTAAGATTAGATTGAATTTCTTTGTGATTTAAAACAATAAATTCGATCTTAAATGATGAATCTAATAATTCACGTATTCCCTTCTCCCCTTCTACTAAAAAAAGATTATTATCAATTCTCCCTTTTTTTGAATGTAGGGAATTGATTAACTTTATTTGATTATTAGATAATGTCATTTGAAAATTGCTCAATTAATATTCTTACCTGTAATAATATTCCTTATAACATCTTGTTCTGGGTACAAAAATTACCGTATACCTTACGCAACTGTCAATCAAATTAAATTACAAGGACAAAAAAAAATTAAATTAGACGAAATAAAGTCAAATATAGCGGGTTTAAAAGAAAGCAACCTAAATTATTTATCAGTTAAATACAGTTCTTACTTAAGAGATAAGAGAAAAACGAATGATTCCACAAAATCAATTAAAAAGTTTTTTAAATTCTTTAATCGAAATCCAGTGGCATTTAATCCCATGAATTTCGAAAACAACAAATTAGCCTTATTGAAATTTTACCGTAATAAAGGCTTTTTAAAGACTCAAATAGCTTACTCAATTGATACGATAAGTTTAGCAAACAAATTGGTCAACATAACTTATAAAGTCACTGAAGGTCCAGAAAGTATATTTACTAAAGAAGATTCCATTATTGCCAATAATACTGTAATAGAGAAAGAATTAAGAAACTATATTAATCAGTATAGCTTACTACATAAATATTCGAATTTAGACCTGGATTTATTAAAAAATGAAAAAGAAAGTCTATCGAATCACTTTAAAAATTTAGGTTATTTCAATTTCTCACCTGATTATGTGGGAATAAAAATCAATGACCTAAAAGACACAAGTTTGAAAAATATTAGTTTAATTTATCAAATCCCAAACAATAAATCCCTCGTTACCAATCTAGCTTATGATCGATTATTTAGATTTGGGCCAATTGATTTTAAGGAATTCAATGTAGTCAGTGAGCAATCTGAATCGTCGATAAACCAAACTTCAAGAATAACTCCCCAATTGAAAAAATTAATATCGATTCACGAAGGTGATTTATTTTCAATTGACAAAACGACACATAGCCTACAAAATATATACGAAACCGATCAATTCAAATCAGTTTCTATTCAATATGACACAAATTCTACTCGACTATATCCGAAAATAGAACTAACTAGGAATGATAAATATAATATTTCATCGGAATTAGGTGGAAGTGCCTTCAGAGGGATACCTGGGCCATTTTTATATAATTCTTTTAAAATTAGGCGCGTATTTACTGAATTAGATTATGTGGATTTTTCAGCTCGATTAGGATTAGAGGCGCAAGCAGGATTTATAAATACAGATTTAACTAGAAAAAACTTAGAAGTCAATTTAGGAGCCACGGCCAATTTCCCTACTTTGTTTCTACCAGAAAAATTTACTAAGAAACTAGGTTATTTTTATGGTGCCAAAACACAATTAGGATTTGGATATGATTATATTGATCGGCCAGAATACATTAGGACTAATTTCAAAATACTTCAAAGGTATCTTTGGAAAAAAACACCCTTTGAATTTTTTCAATTATCATTATTTGATTTAAATATTATCAATACAAATTATCCAAACACAGAAACATCTAAATTATTTACAAATTATTTGGACGATTTGAGAACAAAAGGAAATAACTTATTTAGAAGTTTCAACCCCAGTTTTGTATCTAGTATCAACTTCCTATATACTTACCGCACATTCTACCCTTCAAATCAATTAATAGAAGGTAAATCATTTATTATAGGCTTAGAATCAGGTGGAACAACCCTGAATCTTTTTGGCGAAAAGAAATTAAAATTTGTAGAAGACTTTTTAGGAAACAAAGAAACAATGCAGTTTTACCGTTTTTTAAGAGCCAATATTGATTATAGAAGGTATCTATTTTTAGGTCAAAAAAGGACATCTCAGTTGGCATATAAATTTTTAGGTGGAATTGCTTATGCCTATGGAGAAGAAAACGATTTTCAATTACCTTATGAAAAAAACTTCTTTATTGGGGGGCCAAGTTCACTAAGAGCATGGAAACCTCGAAGACTTGGTCCTGGATCACGTAATACAGATTCTAATTTAATTGAACAACCCGGTAGTGTTTTAATTGAATCTTCCCTTGAGTATCGATTTAATATTCTAAAATTCTTAGGTGATATAAATGGAGCATTTTTTATAGATGCAGGAAATATTTGGAGTATCAATGAAGTAAATTCACCGTTATCTAATTTTAAATTAGACACATTTATAGAACAAATAGCTATAGGAACGGGAGTAGGCTTACGTTGGGATTTTAACTATTTTATATTACGATTAGATATGGCAGCGAAAGTTGTCAATCCGGCCAAACCCAAAAACGAGAAATGGGTATTGAATCAAATATCATTAAATACGTCAGATAACCCAATTGAATTTAATATTGGTATTGGTTATCCTTTTTGATGAAAATTTACTTTCGAGAAATAGCTTTCAAAGCCTTCTCTGCTATAGATACTGCATTTAAACCATATTTATCCATCAGATCCGCAGGTTTCCCCGATTCACCAAAGGAATCATTAACACCTACAAATTCCTGTGGCAATGGCATGGTGGTAGCTAAAAATTGGGCTATTGAATCACCCAAACCTCCGTTAATTTGATGCTCCTCAGCAGAAACAAAGCACCTGGTTTTTCCAACAGATTCTAAAATAGCTTGAGTATCTAAGGGCTTAATTGTATGAATATTAATCACTTCAGCATGAATTCCCTTTTCTTTTAACATATCAGCCGCTAGAATCGATTCCCAAACCAAATGACCCGTGGCAAAAATACTGACATCTGAACCTTCGATTAATTTGATAGCTTTGCCAATAATAAATTCTTGATCCTCAGGAGTAAAAACAGGAACAACGGGTCTACCGAACCTTAAATAAACGGGACCCGTATAATTAGCCACGGCGATAGTAGCTGCTTTTGTTTGATTATAATCACAAGGATTAATGACCACCATACCAGGCAACATTTTCATTAATCCAATATCTTCCAAAATTTGATGTGTCGCTCCATCCTCACCTAAAGTCAATCCCGCATGTGAGCATGCTATTTTAACATTTTTACCTGAATAAGCCACTGATTGACGTATTTGGTCATAAACTCTTCCAGTACCAAAATTTGCAAAAGTAGTGGCAAAAGGAATATAACCACCAATAGATAAGCCGGCAGCTATTCCAATCATATTAGCTTCCGCAATACCTGTTTGGAAAAACCGTTCTGGACAATTTTTAATAAAAGGTTCTAATTTAAGAGAACCAATTAAATCTGCACATAAAGCAACTACTTTAGGATTAGTAAGACTTAAATATTCCATACCAGCACCAAAGCCAGAACGAGTATCTTTTTTTGTTTCGTAAGTATATATCGACATAATAATCTCTATTAATAATCTCCTAAAGTTTCAGATAATTGATTTAATGCTTCTTCTAATTGTAGGTCATTGGGTGCTACACCATGCCATTTATGTGACCCCATCATAAAATCAACACCTGCACCCATTTCTGACTTCATTAATACCATAATCGGAGTTTCATTGCCCAACAAATTTTTGGCGTCTTTTAGGCATTTTTGTAACTCAGCCATATCATTGCCATCTACATGTAAAACCTTCCAACCAAAAGCTTCATACTTCATTTGCAAATCACGATTATTCATGATTTTTTCTGTAGGACCATCAATTTGCTGCCCATTAACATCTATAAAAGCAATCAAATTATCTACTTTATGATGTGGCGCATACATCGCCGCCTCCCAAACTTGGCCTTCATTTTGTTCTCCATCCCCCATCAAACAGTAAACTACTGATGAATCATTGTTTAATTTTTTAGCTTGGGCAACCCCTATAGCAACACTTAACCCTTGGCCCAATGAACCTGAGGCTATTCTAATACCTTCTAAATGTTCATGGGGAGTCGGATGTCCTTGTAACCGAGAGTTGATTTTACGAAAAGTAGAAAGTTCTTTCACTGGGAAATATCCCTTGCGAGCTAATACTGAATATAAAACAGGAGAAATATGCCCATTAGAAAGAAAAAATACATCTTCTCCTAAACCTGACATATTAAAGACAACTTGATCATTAGATGAGTTTAATTTAAGGTTCATGGCTTCAAAATACAAACCAACCAATAAATCTGTACATCCTAAAGAACCGCCTGGATGTCCAGATTGACAACCGTGTACCATTCGTAAAATATCTCTTCTAACTTGAGATGCGATTGAAATTAATTCTTGTGTTTGCATAATATATTAGTGGATTTGTGAAGTATGATTTTTTGTATCCACTTTTTCTATAATATTTAAAATAAATCCCTTTTCATCGATTATAAAGGTAGTTCTAGCAATACCCATATATGACTTTCCATACATAGATTTCTCAACCCATACTCCATAAGCATTTAGTATAATATGCTCAGGATCAGATAACAAAGAAAAACTTAAATTGTATTTCTGTTTAAATTTGACATGAGCCTTATTTGAATCCGCACTAACTCCAACAACAACAAATCCATTAGCCTGCAAATAGGATAAATTTTCATTTAAATTACAAGCTTGAGCTGTACATCCAGGCGTGTCATCTTTAGGGTAAAAGTACAAGACCACTTTAGATCCTTTAAGAACTGATAAATCGATTAATTTACCATCAGAATCTTCAACTTTAAACAAAGGTGCTAAATCTCCAATTTGTAATTTCATAATATCGTTAAATCAAAAAGCTTTTCGTTTGTTAAATAACCAGATAATAAATCTCCCTTTTGAACAGGACCTACACCTGCTGGTGTACCAGTAAAAATATAATCCCCCGTCTTTAAAGTAAAGTATTTAGATATATCTTCAATAAGCTCGAATACATTCCAAATCATCAAAGAAGAGTTTCCAGATTGTACTAAATTCTCATTCAGATTTAAATGAAAATTAATATCATTGTCCATGATGGAAGAATCGAATGGCAACATTTTACTAATAAAGGCAGAACCATTAAATGCCTTAGATTTTTCCCAAGGCAAACCTTTTTCCTTTAATTTAGATTGCAAATCCCTAGCAGTAAAGTCAATACCTAAACCATACGAATCAATATATTTGTGTGCGAATTTAGCTTCAATATTTTTCCCAACTTTACCAATTCTAAAGACCAATTCTAATTCATAATGAACATCATTTGAAAAAGATGGGTAATAAAATTTTGAATCTTCCAACAAAGCTGTGTCCGGCTTTATAAAAATCACAGGATCAGTAGGTTTATCATTTGATAACTCCTTAATATGATCTACATAATTTCTACCAACACAAATAATTTTCATACCCTACTTTAATATTTCAGAAACTAATTTAGCCGCATCTTTAAGTAACACAGCTGAAAAAACTTTAAGGCCAGAATTATTAATAATGTCAGCGCCTTCCTCCGCATTTGTACCTTGCAAACGAACAATTATAGGCACCTTAATTTCTCCAATATTTTTATAGGCCTCAACAACACCATTCGCTACCCTGTCACAACGGACAATACCACCAAAAATATTAATCAAGATTGCTTTCACATTTGGGTCCTGAAGGATGATTCGGAAACCAGCTTCTACAGTCTTAGCATTAGCTCCACCCCCAACGTCTAAGAAGTTAGCGGGTTCACCTCCAGATAACTTGATTATATCCATGGTTGCCATCGCTAAACCAGCTCCATTAACCATACAGCCTACATTGCCATCTAATTTGACATAGTTTAAGTCATTCTCGGATGCTTCCACTTCCAATGGATCTTCTTCTGAAACATCTCGTAAAATAGCCAGATCTTTATGGCGATAAAGCGCATTATCATCTAGATTAACTTTCGCATCTACAGCCAAAATTTTATTATCAGATGTTTTTAAAACAGGATTAATTTCAAACATAGATGAATCAGTATCTACGTAGGCATTGTACAAACAATGAATAAATTTAACCATTTCTTTAAAAGCCTGACCGCTAAGACCTAATAAAAAGGCAACTTTCCTAGCTTGGAAATCTTGAAGACCCACTCTAGGGTCAATCCATTCTTTTATAATTTTCTCAGGTGAATGCTCAGCCACTTCTTCAATATCCATTCCACCTTCAGTGCTAGCCATAATCACATTACAAGCACGACCACGATCCAAAAGAATCGATAAGTAATATTCTTTAGTTTCAGATTCACCAGGATAGTATACATCTTCACTGATCAAAACCTTATTTACTAATTTCCCTTCTGGACCAGTTTGATGCGTAATTAACTGCATTCCCAAAATCTGAGAAACTTTTTCTTTTAACTCATCTAAGTTCTTTGCTAATTTAACTCCTCCTCCTTTACCCCTACCACCTGC
>CAMARL010000018.1 GCA_945860325.1 Spirosoma fluviale
TTGAAATAATGAGGATTTAGATCCACTGAGCTATTAATTGGTAACTTCAGCGCAGTACCTTCTGGAAAAGAATAGTCTGAGTTTGGATCCGTGCCTCCTCCTAAAAATATATGATTTGACATCTGAATAACCGTGCCTATATTGAGCGAATTATCTAGATTTCTCAAGTCCCTTATTTCATCCATATTGGGCAAAAGAAGCTTTGATCTGAAATCATACACCACTAAATGATGGCTATTTGTTCTCGATTTGAGTTTGATCCGAGACACATAAACGGGCTCGGTATTGTTTAAAGGCTTACGAACAAAAATCTCCCGTTCAAAATTAGGTGGGACGATGAATCGATCCACTTTCAATTGAAATCCTGTCTTTCCCTCTTTTACGGGAGAATCCAAGGCTGAAAAATCCGTAGGCTCAGTGAAACTCGGTGTGGTATCATCTAATAATTTGGCGTCTACCACCTCTCCTTTATCTGGAGCACCTGCTTCAATCCATTTTTGCACGAAATCCAATTGGCCTTTACTCACGGCCTTTCCACCCAAAGGCATAGGAGCCCCATAATTAGCCGCCGCATGATGACTTAAATCCCAATTTAATTTATGAAATAATAGACTTTCGGCCGAGGAAAATTTCTTGACCCTTTGTAGTTTGTTTGCTACGGCAACTGAGTTTTTTGGGGTGGCCCCAATTAAATTTCCGTAAGCCAGTCCTTTCGTTAACACTAAACCATGCTGAGCATAAGAAGCATCTTGAATAGATAAATGGCATCCAGAGGTAGCGCAACTAGGACTTAATAATTTATCCTGCAGTATGTCAAAGGAGTTAATGGTTGCGGTCTGAGAAATGGGACTTACGGGCACATCGACTGTAGATTTACTACAAGCAAATAAACTTACGGACAACAAAGTAACATATAAGGTATTTCTCATCTCAGTGAATATTGATCAAAAGACTCTCCAGGTATTATTTTTAAAACCTGAGTCAAAACTAATAAAACTAATTTTCTTGAAGCAATCCAAACTGGTAATTTATTTAATGCGGCAAATTCCTCTAAGGTTATCGTAGGGGTATTACGTAAATATTCCATCAACCAGCGTTCTGAATCTCCATAGGAAAATTGGATCCCCTCTTGGTTTTCACGCCTTAAAATCTGCCTCATTTCCTTACTTGCCTGCACGGTTCTGTCTTTAATCCGAACAAAACACTGAGGTTGGGAATCGGTGCTTAGTTGAACAAAGTGCGGTTTATCCACACTTTCAAATACTTGATAAACTAAAACGGTCCGACCATTATCCAAAGAAATTGGGTAAGCGGTATATGAAAAAGCAGGAAAGCAATATTTTTCAATGGCACGCTCTAATAAATATTGTTCTTCTTCGGCAAACTTAAGGCCTTCGATTTGGCCTTCATCTGATACCCCTAAAAATAAATGACCTCCATCTGTATTGGCAAAGGCCACCAATTCCTTGATAATCTTCTCCGGAAACTTCACCTTCATCTTAAATTCAAGTCGCTGGCCTTCTCCATGACGAACTAAATTTTTTAGATTTTTCAAATCTAAAAAATCATTTTCATGCTCCCAATTTGTGGATTCCAATAAAATTTCTGATCCCGATCTCATAAACTATTAAACTCATTTCAATTTACAAAAGTTTTCAAATTAAGTGATTAAAGAAAAAATATTTTTGCTTAGTATAGTTATTCAATAGACATTGTGTATTTTTGTGAAAATTTAAAAAAATGGAACTCGAATCCTTAGGAAATTCCCTTATGAATTTGCCATTAGAAGACCGATTAAGTCTTTTAGTGTCTAGCTATTCGAAAGATGTTATTGCATTTTCAAGCTCTTTTGGGCAAGAAGATCAAGCCATAACCCATGCGATTTCGACTCAAAAATTGCCCATAAAAATTTTTACGTTGGACACAGGAAGGCAATTCCAAGAAAGTTATGAGTTGATGGACCTGACGAAAAAAAAATATCAGTTCGACTTAATTACCTATTTTCCCAATCTTGACAAAACTGAAAAATTGGTTCGAGAAAAGGGATTTAACTCTTTTTACTCGTCGGTTGAAAATAGAAAAGAGTGCTGCTTTATTCGTAAAATGGAGCCATTAGCAAGAGCTTTGGAGGGTGTCAATATTTGGATTACAGGATTGCGTGCCGAACAATCTGAAAATAGAGCCCATATGCCTATCGTTGAATGGGATGAGGCAAGAAATTTAATCAAGGTTAATCCAATTATCGATTGGAGTTTTGAAAAATTGAATGCCTACTTAGTTGAACATAAAATCCCACAAAATCCTTTACATAAAAAAGGGTTTATTTCGATTGGTTGTGCCCCATGTACAAGAGCAATAGGACCAGATGAACACCCAAGAGCGGGACGCTGGTGGTGGGAAAATTCTCAAAAAGAGTGCGGATTACATGCCTAAAATTTAAAATATGAGTACAAATATGTCAGCCATTCACGATAAAATAGGTCAATTTCCAAGAGAACTGGAGGATGAATCTATCTACATCATGCGCGAAGTGGCCGCTCAATTTGATCGTCCAGCGCTTTTGTTTTCGGGTGGAAAAGATTCGATTACCTTAGTCCGCTTAGCGCAGAAAGCTTTTTTCCCGGGAAAAATTCCTTTCCCCTTAGTTCATATTGACACAGGACATAATTTCCCTGAAACGATCGAATTTAGAGATTGGTTGGCCAAAGAAACGGGGGCCGAACTCATTGTTCGCTATGTCCAAGATTCCATAGACCAAGGAAAAGCCAAAGAAGAAAGTGGAAAATATGCCTCTAGAAATGTTTTGCAAACGGTTACTTTACTTGATGCCATAGAAGAATTTAAATTTGACGCCTGCATCGGTGGGGCAAGACGTGACGAAGAAAAGGCTCGAGCAAAAGAGCGCATTTTTTCGGTTCGAGATGATTTTGGCCAATGGGATGCCAAGCGCCAAAGACCTGAATTATTTGATATGTTGAACGGTCGTATTTCAGTCGGCGAAAATGTGCGTGTTTTTCCGATTTCCAATTGGACAGAATTGGATGTTTGGAATTACATCAAAGAGGAAAAAATGGAAATCCCTAGCATCTATTTTGCACACCAGCGACAAGTTATTCAACGCGATGGAATGCTTTGGGCTGATTCAGAACATTTGAATAAAGAAGTGGACGAAATTCCATTTGAGACTACGGTTCGTTTTAGAACGGTGGGTGACATGACTTGTACGGCAGCGGTTAGTTCAACTGCAGTAGACATCGATGTCATTATTGAAGAAATTTTATCAGCAGAAATTTCAGAAAGAGGAGCCCGAATCGATGATAAAAGATCGGAAGCGGCGATGGAGAAAAGAAAACAACAAGGTTATTTTTAATTAAGAGATGGATATTTTACGCATAGCAACGGCAGGTTCGGTAGATGATGGAAAAAGCACGCTAATCGGCCGCTTGTTGTATGAGACAAATTCGATTACCAAAGATAAAATTGAAGCACTTGAAAGTGCCTCTAAAAGGAAGGGTTTGAATTTTTTAGACCTTTCATTGCTTACAGATGGCTTAATTGCCGAGAGAGAACAGGGTATTACGATCGACGTGGCACATATTTATTTTTCTACGCCAACCAGAAAGTACATCATTGCAGATACACCAGGTCATATAGAATACACTAGAAATATGGTGACTGGAGCATCAAACGCAAAGGTTTCCTTGATTTTAGTGGATGCCCGACAAGGCATTGTGGAGCAGACCGCGAGGCATTTATCCATCGCTTCTTTACTGAGAATTCCGAAGGTGATCATATGTGTCAATAAGATGGATTTGGTTCAATATCAGGAATCAAAATTCAATGAGATTCAACATAAATTATCTGAGTTAGTTAGCAAAACGACCTTCCAAGGCCAGACCGTTTCGTATTTACCTATCTCTTCGTTGTTTGGTCAAAACATCACCAAGAAGGCAGTAGAAATGCCATGGTTCACCGGAAATACATTATTACAAGAATTAGAAACTTTTGAGTTTGCCGAAACGTTAGCTCATGCTCCGGCTCGTTTTCCTGTCCAATTTGTCGTTAGACCCATGACAGAAGCCTACCATGATTACAGAGGATATGCAGGTAAAATAAGTTCGGGAACTTTTAAAGTTGGCGATGAAATTCGTGTTTTACCTACGGGACAAACGAGTACCATTGCCACGATTGAAAAATTTGAAAATTCGTTATATCAAGCCATCGCAGGGGAATCCATCGTCATGACCCTGTCGAATGATATTGATATTTCTAGAGGAAATTCCATTGTATTGGCCTCAGAAACTGAAGTACCTTCTTTAAAAGATTTCTCGGCGCATGTTTGTTGGCTCGACCACCAAGCCCTAAGCCCTGGAAAAACGTATCTTTTACAACATGGCATTCATGTCACCAAAGCAAAAATTACTCAAATAACGGAGCGACTTGATGTAAGCAAACAAACATCCGAGACTGAAGTTGGTCAATTAAATTTGAATGAAATCGGAAAGATTTCCTTACGAACAGCACAGGTCATTTCAGCTGACAAATACGCTGAAAATCCATCCAATGGGTCCTTCATCTTGATTGACGAATTTTCGAATTCGACCGTTGGCGTAGGCTTTGTCGATTAATTATTCGAATTTTTTGGGCGCATATAAAAACCCAAAAGCCTCAGCCCCTTCTTTCGTATGAACCTCATGATGTACGTAATGAGCCTTCATAATGCGCTTCATGTATTTACTGGTCGCCTTGTATTTTATTTTAATTCTGCGGTGTACGATGATATCGTGAAAAATAAAATAAAACAATCCATACGTTGCAATCCCTAAACCAATCCAAATCAGGGGCCAAAAAGGAGGAAATTCAGCTCCTATTATAATCGTCAAAGTCGATGTAATCCCAAAAACGACAGAAAAAAGGTCATTTTTTTCCAAAGGATTTTTGTGATGTACGTGATGTGATTCGTGCCAGCGCCACATAAATCCATGCATAATGTATTTATGTGTAAGCCATGCGAAGGCTTCCATGGACATAAAAGTGCCTAACCAAAGAAATAATGCTATAATTTTCATTTCAATTCAAAACCAAAATTACATGGAATTGTTTTAAAAATCCACCTCTTCCTTTGATTGAAAACAATTATCTTTGTAGGCTTGTTTGTGTTTGGGCTAATGGGTATTTGGGCAAGCCAAACGCCTGCAAATTAATTTTCTTTATGATTGACAAAAAATATGCTCCTCAAGAAATAGAGCAAAAATGGTATACTTATTGGCTCGAAAATAAATTATTTTCTTCTAAACCTCATCCAGAAAAAGAGGCGTATACCATTGTGATTCCACCGCCTAATGTAACTGGGGTTTTGCATATGGGTCATATGCTTAACAATACTATCCAAGACGTATTGATCAGAAAAGCGCGAATGGAAGGCAAAGAGGCTTGTTGGGTTCCCGGAACTGACCACGCTTCCATTGCTACAGAGGCTAAGGTGGTTGCTATGCTGAAGGAAAAAGGCATTGAAAAAAAGGATATTTCTAGGGAAGAATTTTTGGCACATGCCTTTGAGTGGAAAGAAAAATATGGCGGTATTATTTTAGACCAATTGAAAAAAATTGGCGCTTCGTGCGACTGGGATAGAACACGATTCACGATGGAGCCATCCCTTTACCAAGCGGTGATTGATACCTTTGTTCGACTTTATAACAAGGGTTTGATTTATAGAGGGGTCCGAATGGTCAATTGGGATCCGGCTGGAAAAACGGCTGTTTCGGACGAAGAGGTAATACATAAAGATGTCCAAGCAAAATTATATCACATTCAATATCCATTTGTGGATGGATCAGGGCATTTAACGATTGCAACCACTAGGCCTGAAACCATTATGGCCGATGCGGCCATTTGCGTGAACCCCTTAGATGAACGTTATATCAAGTATCATGGAAAGAAAGTTTTTATCCCCTTAATTAATCGAGAAATAAGCATCATTGCGGATGAATATGTGAGTTTAGATTTTGGTACCGGTTGTTTAAAAGTTACACCTGCACATGATTTAAATGATTATGAGTTAGGGATCAAACATAAATTACCTGTGATTGACTTACTCAATGACGATGGTACATTAAACGAAAAAGCCGTTTTATTTGTAGGATTAGATCGATTCGAAGCTCGCAAAAGAATCGTCAAGCAATTGACAGAGGAAGGATTTTTGGTTAAAACAGATGAATATAAATCGACCGTTGGAACCTCAGAAAGAACTGGCGCGGTGATCGAACCCAAACTGTCCTTGCAGTGGTTTTTGAAAATGGAGGATTTGGCCAAACCGGCTTTGGAGCATGTCATGAATGATGACATACAATTACATCCGGCGAAATTCAAAAATACCTACCGATCTTGGATGGAAAATGTACACGATTGGTGTATATCAAGGCAGTTGTGGTGGGGCCAACAAATTCCTGCCTTTTACATGGAGGACGGAACATTGATCGTCGCCAAAGATAAAAAAGAAGCTTTACGAATTGCACGCGATAAATATCAGTTATATGCTTTAGTGGAAGATGATTTAACACAAGATCCAGACGTGTTGGATACTTGGTTTTCGTCTTGGCTATGGCCAATCTCCGTTTTTGACGGAATTGAAAATCCTGATAAGGAAGAGATTAACTATTACTATCCCACCAATGATTTAGTTACAGGCCCCGATATCCTATTTTTCTGGGTGGCGAGAATGATCATGGCGGGCTATGAATGGAGGGGCGAATTACCCTTTAAAAATGTGTATTTAACTGGAATTGTTCGGGACAAACAAGGGCGAAAAATGTCTAAATCGTTAGGTAATTCCCCAGATCCATTAGAATTAATTGAACGATTTGGTGCTGATGGCGTACGGTCCGGACTTTTATTTTCAGCACCTGCAGGAAATGATTTGTTGTTTGACGAAAAACTTTGTGAACAAGGCCGTAATTTTTCCAACAAGATTTGGAATGCATTCCGACTTTTAAAAGGCTTAGATGTGATAGAAGGAAAATCCTTGCCTGAGCATTTACTAGCGACGGAATGGTTGGAAACCCGAATTTCTTTAACAATCGAAGAAGTTCAAGATCATTTCAGCAAATTCAGAATTTCAGATGCACTTTTAAGTATTTATAATTTGGTGTGGGATGATTTTTGTGGCAAGTATCTGGAGATCATTAAGCCGGCATATCAGACCCCAATACATGCTGATACATTAAGGGATGCTTTTCAAATTTTTGACCAATTAATGAGACTGCTTCATCCGTATATGCCATTTATTACGGAGGAAATATGGCAGGCCATCGATGAGCGCGAAGCTAACTCAAGTATCTGTAAAGCACCATTCCCAAAATCGACAAAAATTAACGCTGCATTAATCCAGCAATTTGATACGCTTTTTGAGGTGGTCACTAAAATCAGGGAGATTAGAAATTCAAAGCAATTATCTCCAAAATTAGCCTTATCACTGGAAATAAAAACAGGTGATCACTCATCCTATGACCATTTAAAAGCGATTCTTTCCAAATTGGCCAACTTAGAATCCATTGTGTATGTAGAACAAGCGAATCCAGAAGCACAAACTTTTGTAGTCCACTCAGATCAATTTTTTGTCCCCTTACAAAAAGAGGAAAATCAAGATGAATTAAAGGAAGAATCTGAAAAGGAATTAGTGTATTTGGAAGGGTTTAAAAAGTCGGTCGAAGCGAAACTGGCCAACGAAAAGTTTGTTCAAAATGCAAAACCTGATTTGGTGGAACGTGAAAAACAGAAATTATCTGATACTGAAAATAAAATAAAATCGCTGAGGGAGATTTTAGCTAGATTTAATTAATGAGACCATATTTATTGCTCCTTTTTACGATTTTAACCTTTGCGGCTTGTGGGCCTAAGAAGCAAAAAGAAGCCGAATTTCCTAAAATCCAATTGGATTTCATGCGATTTGACCGATTGTTCGCTGAGGCAAAAAGCATTCAGGAAATAGATAGTCTCTTGAAAAAAAATCCGGAAATCACGGTCGGATATTTCCATTGTGCGCCTGAAAAAATTCCATTTCTGGCCAAAGATATATTTGCGTTATTCCAAAATCCGGAATTAAAGAGCTTTTACCAGCAAAGCCAAGCACCTGAATTTTATGGAGGGAATCAATTAGAAATTGATTTACAAGTTGCTTTTCAAGAAATCCACAATCAATTTCCTCAAACAAAAGTTCCCAAAATACGAACCGTTTTTTCTGGATTTGGTGGAATTGGGAGTGAGTTTGCAGTCCAACATTTATATGTAACTGACTCGCTGATCGTCGTGGGCTTAGATTTTTTTATGGGGAAAAACGGGAATTATAGCCCTCCCAATGTGTATGAATATCAGTTGCGCAGATTAGAACCGAAGGCGCTTGTGGGACAAATCGTATTGCAATATTCCGCATTTTTCAACCAGCAAGATTCGGAAGATCATACTTTACTAAGCGATATGATTTGGTATGGAAAGGGATTTGTGTTCACAAAAAAAATCTTGCCCTCGTTGCCCGATAGCCTTTTGTTTGGGTATACGGGAAAGGAATTAGCCGAAACGGAGGCATTCCAATCTGAAGTTTGGGAACATTTCATAGACAACTCTTTGTTATTCAAAAAGGAGGAATATATAAAAGCGAAGTATATAGGCGAACGTCCCAAAACACCTGAAATAGGACCTGCTTGTCCAGGATCCATCGGAAGATGGCTTGGCTGGCGCATAGTAGATTTATATAGTAAACAAGATAATAAGATTAGCTTACCAAAATTAATGGCCAATAAAGAGGCCAACAAGATTTTTTTAGCTTCAGGATATCGAGGCAAATAGTAAAATAAAGCATGGCAAAAAGACACGAAAAGTTTGGTGCGGGAGTTGATCCTAAAGATTCCGTCAAGGTGACGAAGAAAAATCTTTCTAAGGCGATTAAGATTTTTCGATTTGTCATTCCGTATAAATGGACATTTATATTGGGCATGGTTTTCTTGTTGCTATCCAATTTAACTACGCTTAGTTTTCCATTGTTGATCGGTGAAATGACGAAAGTGATTGAGGGAAAATCAAAATTTCAGATTAACGAGGTGACGCTATTTTTCTTTGCCATTTTAATCATCCAGTCCATCCTTTCATTTTTTAGAATTTACACCTTTGCGCAAGTATCTGAAAAAGCGATGCGAGATGTGCGGCAAACCTTGTATGCCAAAATCATTACGCTACCCATTTTTCATTTTGAAAAAAGGCGTGTAGGAGAGTTGATGAGCCGCATCACATCTGATATTACGCAGTTGCAAGATGTGTTGTCGATCACCTTAGCTGAATTTTTTAGACAAATATTTACCTTAGTAGGAGGCGTCGCGTTAATTACTTATCTGTCTTGGAAGTTGACCCTCTTCATGTTAGCCACCTTTCCCCTACTCGTTATTTCAGCCATAGTCTTCGGGAAATTTATTCGTAAAATTTCAAAAAAGGCACAGGATGAATTAGCGAATACCAACATCATTGTGGAAGAAACCTTTCAATCGATTCAGGCGGTAAAAGCATTTACCAATGAAAAGTATGAGGTAAACCGGTATACCAATTCACTTAATAAAGTGGTTAATGAGGCTTTGAAGGCGGCTACGCTCCGAGGAGGTTTTGTCAGTTTTATCATTTTTGCCTTGTTTGGAGGGATTGTGGGGGTGGTGTGGTACGGGGCCCAACTCGTCGCCCAGGGAGATTTAATTTTAGCGGATTTATTGACTTTCATTTTTTATACGGCATTTATCGGCGGTTCGGTTGGAGGCTTGGGTGACATCTATGCCCAATTACAAAAGACCATCGGCGCATCTGATCGAATACTAGAAATATTGGGGGATCCGTCTGAGGTGGATATTCATGAAAGCGAAACGAGTGTCCCAATTACTTTTGGTGCTATCGACCTTCAAGACATCCATTTTTCATATCCAAGTAGGTCCAGTGTAGAAATTTTAAAAGGGATTAGTTTTACGATTGAGCCCGGGCAAAAAATAGCCATTGTGGGGACTTCAGGTACAGGAAAATCTACATTGGCCCAGTTGATGATGCGATTTTATGAACCGAGCCAGGGCAAAATCATGATGGGCGATTATGCCATTCAAGATATGCCTGTCGGTGATTGGAGAAAAATGGTGGCCTTAGTACCCCAGGAGGTTTTACTTTTTGGAGGAAGTATTCGTGAGAATATTGCGTATGGAAAACCGGGCGCTAGTGAGGAAGAAATTCATCAAGCGGCGGAACAGGCGTATGCCAAAGAGTTCATCGAATCGTTTCCTGAAAAATGGGATACGCTTGTAGGCGAACGAGGTGTAAAACTTTCCGGGGGTCAAAGACAACGAATTGCCATTGCGCGTGCGATCTTAAAAGATCCTAAATTTTTAATCTTGGATGAAGCCACCAGTGCCCTCGATTCTGAATCAGAAAAATGGGTGCAATCAGCCTTAGAAGAATTAATGAAAAATAGAACAAGTTTGATCATCGCACATCGCTTGTCGACGATCCGGTCTGCCGATAAGATCATTGTGATGGAATCGGGCAAGATTGTCGAGATAGGTTCACATGAAAATTTGATGGCAAAAAAACAGGGTGTTTATCAAAAAATGGTCAAATTGCAAACTGAAAATTTATAAATACTGACCTTGGATCAATTAGAACGACATTTAACGGATTTCAAATTAAGACCCACTGCATGCAGAATTGAGGTATTGAAAGCATTTGAAGGTGTTGGATTTGCTTTGAGTCAAGGAGATATTGAGTTAAAATTACAAGCGGCATTTGACCGAGTGACCATTTACCGAACGCTTAAAACTTTTTTAAGTCAGGGATTAATCCATAAAGTTTTAGATGATCAAGGCGGTGCAAAATATGCGCTTTGCAAAGATTTATGCCACCAGGGCGAGCATGTTCACCAACATGATCATGTACATTTCAAATGCAATGCATGTGGTCAAACAATCTGTTTGGAGCATGTCATCATCCCAAAGATTCAATTGCCTGATAAATTCTTAAAGCAAGAAAGTAATTTACTCATCCAGGGAATCTGCCAGCAATGTAATCTTGCTTAAGGTTTTAGAAAATCTTTGACGGCATTGATAGCCAACGAATTAATCATATACCTTTTTTGCCTTCGATCTAGGTCTGAATCTTGCCGTTGGATCGTATCGTGGCAATTGGTCAGCAAGGCTAGCTTAACATTTGCTTCCTTAACAATAGCACTTCTTTTATATCGCTGAGAATCATGAGCCAATGTAGTTAATCCTAAAATTGAATTAGTTTCATCCACATCTATTCCTCCCGTTGCATAAGTATCTACCAATCTTTTTAACAAAAATATAGTCGATTTATTGACCAAATTACCTGAGAATTTTAATTCATTTGCATACTTAAATCGCTTAAAAAATAATGATTTTCCTTTTTTTAGTACCCACCCAACAATCAACGAAATAATTAAGAAGCATAAAACCCAAGTGAACCTTTCAGATTGATACCAAATTTCTTCATAAATAAAGCCAACAGATTTTGCACTTAAAAACAAAGCATCGATATTCTCCAATTGGCCATCTACGTACACGACATTCTCACTTTGATTAGGTCTAATATTTAGAATAAGTTCTTTATTTCTTAATATTTCATTCGCTGTGCTTTCATCTAAATATATATTAAATTTGATAAGTTTATTCGTGTCATCTTTAAAATTAAAAATCTCCAAAGTTCTTGCGTCAATTCCATAATATTCGTGAAAACCAGAAAAAGGAATAGCAGACATGATAAAATATTTGCCCGTAAAATAATTCCCATGATGAGGACTAGGACTAGTTTTATTAAATAAATCTAAAAAAACTTTTGAATAAACTGAGCCGAGTTTAGACCATTTATTTACCTTAAACGAATACCTGTAAATGGCTTTATCTCTAAAAAAAGCACCATTGTTTACATTAACATCATGGGAGTAATTCATAAATGAAATTAGCTCATCCTTTTCAGGCAAATAAGCGACAAATCCGCCGTAAACGCCTGCAGGAGGGGTTCCTGAAGAAGAATAGGCCTCCCATTCTTTGCTCTTTTCATCAAAATAAATGATGTGGTTGTTGGTCCGCCAAAAACCATATCCCCCTACCGAGTGAAGCACTCCTTTCCGAAAAAAATGATACGCATGGCAATTATCGCCTCGATAAAAAGTTTTATCCATGCGATTAAAAATCATTGATTTTAAATCAAACCGGTAAAACTGATTGGTGCAGTTGGCACTGAAATAAACAATATTCGGATCCTCAAAAGGAATCTGATTTATTTCGATATTAACGGGTAAACTTGTTCTAGTTGCGCTATCTAATTTAATTCGATTTAGCACCACCCATTTGCCTTCACTTTGTAGCTTTTCTAAATTCCAATTGACGGAATTAATCCGATAGGCTGTTTTTTCCTTATGGTGTAAGAAATAATAGAAATCGGCCCGAGTTTGCAGCCCGATTTGGAGCAAAATCACGAGCAAAAAAGCGCGTTTAATATATACTCCCATAAAAACTAAACCAATAAAAATTTAAATGAGTCTATCCTTTAAGCAAGATTAATGCATGGGGATTTGATTAAACTCAACAGATGATTTTTTCGCATCTTTAAATGCTGCTTTAGGTTTTATACTTAGGATTTGGAATAACTCTTGGTCTGATTTAGCGTCAGGATTGGGCGTTGTCAATAAAACATCGCCAGAAAAAATGGAATTTGCTCCTGCCATAAAACAAAAAGCTTGTCCTTCGTAATTTAATTCTAATCGGCCTGCCGATAATCTCACCGCCGACTTTGGCATCATAATTCGAGCAGTAGCAATCACTCGAACGAGATCCCAAACGGAAGCTGTTTTTTGGTTTTCAAAAGGAGTTCCTTCCACAGGAACTAGATTATTTATTGGAACTGATTGTGGGTGCTCAGGAAGATTGGCCAATGTCAATAACATGCCAATTCGATCGTCCGTAGATTCACCCATGCCGATAATACCCCCGGAACAAACAGATAATTTTGCCTTTCGGACATTGCCTAGGGTTTCTAATCGATCATCATAGGTTCTCGTCGAAATTACATCGTCGTAATATTCTTCGCTAGTATCTATATTATGATTATACGCGTATAAACCCGCCTCTTTTAATTTTTCAGCTTGCTGCTCTGTCAGCATCCCTAAGGTGCAACAAACCTCCATGCCTAAAGAATTCACGCCCTTTACCATGTCTAATACGCGGTCAAAATCTTTGTTATCACGTACCTCACGCCAAGCAGCTCCCATGCAAAAGCGGGAACTTCCATTGTCCTTCGCACGAACCGCCGCTTGAATCACCTCCTCATAAGGCAATAACTTCTGAACTTTCACATTTGTATGATAGCGAGCGGCTTGCGAACAATAGGAGCAATCCTCAGGGCAACCGCCTGTTTTTATAGAGAGTAGCGTACTTATTTGAACTTCGTTAGGGTCATGAAATTGGCGATGCACGGTGGCAGCCTGGTAGACTAAATCTAAAAATGGCTGGTTAAATATCTCCTCAACTTCCTTACGTGTCCAATTAGTACGAATCATATCTTCAAAATTTAACAAATATAAACGCTTAGATTAAGAATCCATACAAAATCTACTCAAATTCCATCAAGTAAGGCATTAAGGCTAGATATCCTTCCCTTTTCTTCCAACGCTCCAACTCCAAAATTGATTTTGCCCAAGGTAAATTTTTGGCTGCAAATTTTTCAGCCATGGAACTTTCCGACATCGCGGAGGATATCAATTGGTCTAAAAATGATTTTGCTTTTGGATACACAACCACTTTATAGGCTCCTGGCTTGAGCTTTCCTTTTTTTGCAGCTATTTCAATAGCGACATCTAATCCACCTAATTCATCCACTAAACCTATTTCTTTCGCTTGAAGTCCGGTCCAAACTCGACCTCCAGCAAGGGATTTTAATTTTTCAATATCCATCTTTCTGCCCGAAGCGGCTTTTGATGTAAAAGTTTCATAGCCTTGATTGACCATATTTTGTATCACCGATTTTTGGAATTCGGTTAACTCACCGAGAGAATTCATGAAATTTGAATTGGCATGTGTGTTCACATAATCTTGGGTGATGCCAATCTTATTGCTTAAAAACCGGTCAATATTCAACCATTGAGCAAAAATTCCGATGGACCCCGTCACGGTAGTAGGCTGCGCCACGATGGTATTGGTCCCCATAGCCATGTAATATCCACCTGAAGCCGCATAGTCCGACATAGATGCCACGATGGGTTTTACTTTTTTGGCTAGCTCGATTTCTCTCCACATCACATCAGAAGCCAAGGAAGAGCCCCCTGGAGAATCAATACGAAGTACAATAGCCTTTACGGATTTATTATCCCGCAATTTTCGTAATTCCTTCACAAAATCGTCTGACCCTATATTATCATCCCCGCCTTTTGTTCCAACGATTTCGCCTTCGGCCACTAATACGCCTATTTTATCCGTTCCTTCAACAGCCTTAATTGGATTTTTTGCTTTCAGGTAATCGGCCAGTTTTACATATGTCAAATCACTTTTTGCCTTTATTTTAACAGCAGATTTCAAAAGGGATTCAAATTGGTCCCAATATCCTAATTTAATCATCCCTAACTTTTCTGCTTTCACCGGATTCATAGCCAATAGACTATCCGCAATTTGATCCAGTTTACTGGCCGAAATTTTTTTACTTAAAGAAATTTTAGAAAACACTTCACGGTTGATCGAGCTGATAAATGACTGTGTTTGCATTTTATTCTCAGGACTCATATCCTCTCGGATAAAAGGCTCTACGGCAGATTTATATTGGCCTACCCTAAAAACCAAAGGCTCAATTTCCAATTTGTCAAATGCCTTTTTATAAAACATATATTGAACACTGATGCCATTAAAATCTAATAAGCCTGATGGATTCAAATATGCTTCATCAGCAACGGATGCAATATAGTAGGCCTTTTCCGAGTAGGAATTCGCGTAAGCATAGACGAACTTACCTGAGCGCTTAAATTTTTCTAAGGCATTTCTGATTTCAGTTAATTTAGCATATCCGGCCATTGGGAAACTAACATCTAGGTAAATGCCTTTAACATTATTGTCTATACGTGCGCGTTCCAACGCTGATAAAATTTGAATCAATCCAATTTTCTCGGTGCTATCAAAAAATGGATTTGGGAAAGTGGCCAATGGGTTATCATCTTCTGAACTTGCATTTTCAACGATAGGCCGATTTAAATCCAATTTAAGAATTGAATTTTCTTTTACTTCAAATTCTGATTCGCCTCCGCTCATAGCCGCACCGATTCCTACAATCATCAGTATACTGATAATTAGAAAAAGGAATAAGCCCATGAGGGTTGCCAGCGTGTATTTTAAAAATTGCCACATAATGATCTAAGATGATTAAAAGAATAAATTGGGATTAAATTTCGACAAGTCAAACAAATTTATGTTCAATGGATAAAATCCCAAAATGAAGGGTAAAAATTACCCAAAATTGACCCGGTAATCTTCCCTAGCCTGGAGAATCACTTCATGGGCTATTTCTCGGCCATACACTTCGTCGATATCCACTAAACTTGAACTGCTTTCTCCAGGCAGCATTTTATACGTCCAAAAATAATGCCTAAGTCTTTGAACAATGTCCTTGGGAGCGTCTGAAATATCACGCCATTTTCCATAGATTGGATCATCCTTTAAAACGGCTATAATTTTATCGTCGGCCTCCCCGTGGTCGATCATGCGAATACCGCCGATCGGGATAGCCTGACATAAAATATCCCCATGCGTAATGGTCCGCTCTGAAAGCACCAAAATATCAAGCGGGTCACCATCGCCTTTAATGATCTCTTTTCCTGAGTATTTTTTGGCCAATTTGGCTATTCCATCAGCACAATACGTTTGAGGCAAAAAACCGTATAATGCAGGAACAATATTGGAAAATTTCTGTGGCCGGTCTATTTTTAGATATCCCGATTCCTTGTCAATTTCATATTTTACCGTATCAGTCGGGACTATCTCGATAAATGCGGTGACTAATTCAGGCATTTGCTCGCCAATATGTATTCCGTGCCAAGGGTGGGCTTTAAAGATGTTTCGATTCATAATATCACGATTCGGTCGTTGGCGCGCAAATTACAAAAAAATGCCCGCACCTAAACTAAAGAACCCTTCACAAATAGATACAATCTAGGGAAATTAGTTAAATTTGTGGTTTGAATTTTTTGAATTATGATATATCCCATCGTCCCTTATGGCGATCCTGTTTTAAGAAAAGTAGCAAAGCCGATTAAATTAGGAAGCATCGATTTGGTTAAGCTATCGGAAGATATGTTTGAAACGATGTATGCAGCGAGTGGTGTAGGATTAGCAGCGCCTCAAATTGGCATGGACATTCGGCTTTTTGTGGTGGATGGAAGACCTATGAATGAAGATGAAGATGAGGAAGAAAAAGACCCTTCGTTAGTGAATTTCAAAAAGGTTTTTGTGAACGCAAGCATTTTAGATGAAACTGGAGAAGAGTGGGGTTTTGAAGAAGGTTGTTTGTCGATTCCTGGAGTAAGGGGTGAAGTTTTTAGGCCTGAATATGTCAAAATTCATTACTGGGACGAGCATGGGGAGGAGCATGAAGACATATTTGAGGGGTTTGCGGCAAGAATTATTCAGCATGAATATGATCATATTGAAGGAATCCTTTTTACTGATCATTTGAATGTGGTCAAAAAGCGAATGATAAAAAGTAAATTAGGTGAAATTAGCCGCGGAAAAGTTTCAGTAGATTATAAAATGAAACTTTCTCGATAAAATTAGATATGAAGATTTCTTTAAATTGGTTACGTGATTTTATTGACATTTCTAAATTACCCCAAAAGGGCGAAGCAGAAGAGTTAGACGTGTTATTGACAAATACGGGATTGGAGGTAGAGGGCATTGAAAGACATGAAAAAATCCCAGGAGGATTAAAAGGATTTGTGGTAGCGGAGGTTTTGACTTGCGAGAAATTTGAGGTAAAAGACAAAACGCTGAGCCTAACGACTGTTGACGCAGGACTATCAGAAACATTAACCATTGTTTGTGGCGCGGCTAATGTAGCTGCGGGCCAAAAAGTGATCGTGGCAACACCCGGAACAACTTTATTTGACGCCGAAGGCAAAGCCTTGTTTACCATAGAAAAGCGAAAAGTATATGGCCAACCCTCAGAAGGGATGATTTGTGCAGAGGATGAAATTGGGATTGGAACTTCACATGATGGAATTTTAGAGTTGGAAACCGATGTGGCGAATGGAACTCCTGCGGCCAACTACTTTAATCTCTCAGCAGATCTAGTTTTGGAGATTGGTTTAACTCCGAACCGAGCTGATGCGGCATCGCATTGGGGAGTAGCGCGCGACATTAAGGCGGTGACTGGATTGCC
>CAMARL010000019.1 GCA_945860325.1 Spirosoma fluviale
TCAATCTAATTTATTTCCCGGTTAAATACACAACCGGGATAATACATTCTTCTAGTGAAATTCCCCCATGTTGGAACGTGTTTTTGTAGTGATTAACAAAATGATTGTAGTTGTTAGGATAAGCAAACATGCAATCTTCTTTAGCAAAAACATACGTGGTCGACATGTTAGGCTTTGGTAGAAATAATTGCTCTGGCTTCCTTGAGACCATCATTTTACTGTTGCTGTCCCAATTTAAATTTTTGCCTTGCTTGTACCTCAAATTGGTATTGGTATTACGATCACCCACAATTTTAATTGGATTTTGTACCCGTATCATTCCATGATCAGTGGTGATAATGACGCGTCCTTTTTTAGCTGAGATCTTTTTTAACAAATCAAATAAGGGGGAATGCTGGAACCAACTAGCAGTTAAGGAACGGTAAGCAGATTCGTCTGGAGCTAATTCCTTAATCATAGCCATATCGGTCCGTGCATGAGAAAGCATGTCCACGAAGTTGTAAACAATGACATTTAGATCGTTGGTCAGCAGTTTGTTGAAATTGTCTACTAGCTGTTTTCCCTGATATTGATGAATGATTTTGTGATAGGATGATTTAGCGTCTATTTTCAAACGCTTTAATTGTTGTTGGAGATAGAATTCTTCATACTGATTATATCCTTCATCATCATCTGAATCTCCTAAATCATGCACCCATTTGTCTGGAAAGTTTTTATGAATTTCAGAGGGCATCATGCCTGCAAAAATTGAATTTCTAGCAAATGCGGTCGTAGTTGGTAAAATGGAATAATAGGTATTTTCTCTTTCAACTTGGAAATAATCTTGGATAAATACTTCCAATATTTTCCATTGGTCATACCTAAGATTGTCAACTAAAATGAAAAACAGCGGACTTTTGTCATTGATTAGAGGAAATGCATATTTTCTCATCATCAGGTGAGAAAGTATGGGGGTGTCTGAATCTGGCTTTTGGAGCCAATTTTCGTAATTTTTCTCAACAAACTTGCTGAAATGCGCATTGGCTTCTGATTTCTGACTGTTTAATACCTCAGCCATAGATTTGTTTTCCGTATTGTCTATTTCTAATTCCCAATAGGATAACTTTTTGTAAATCTCTGACCACTCTTCTGCATTAAGTTTATCTTGGTATTGCATGGAAAGTGCCCGAAATTCTTGTTGGTAACTCAAATTAGTCTTCTCTTCCTGCAACCTTTTTTTGTCAAAAATTCGCTTCACTGAAAGAAGTAATTGGTTGGGATTAAGTGGCTTAATTAAATAATCGGCAATTTTGGACCCAATGGCATCCTCCATGAGTTCCTCCTCTTCTGATTTGGTAATCATGATGACAGGAAGATTAGGTCTGATTTGTTTGATGGCAATTAAAACTTCCAGGCCAGACATTCCTGGCATATTTTCATCTAAAAAAAGTACGTCAAATTTTTGTTTGATCACCAGCTCCAGCGCATCAGCTCCTGAATTCACGGTACTCACCTGGTATCCCTTATTTTCAAGAAAAATAATGTATGGCGTCAATAAATCTATTTCATCATCTGCCCACAGTATGGAGTATATCATATATTCGTTTTTTCTTTAACTTATTTCAGGCCTTTTTATTGTAAATGACTTAAATTAAATTTTGTTAAGGCGTATGGGATTATTTACTATTTAAAATTAGCTAATTTTATGCAGTGAATCACGCAATGTATGTCAAATAAATCTCCAGTTCAGTTTACCGATTCCGCTTTATTAAATTTGTTGCCTTTAGTCAGGGAGAACAAAATGCCTGAGCCATTTGTTCGAGTTGGAATGAGAGGTGGAGCCTGCGGAGGGACATTTGTTTTGGGATTTGACTCAAAAACGGATAACGACGAGGCCTATTTAATTGACGAAATCCCTGTGCTGATCGATAAGCGTGAATTGCTTTTTGTCTTGGGTACGGTCATCAGTTTTGAGCCTCAGGCCAATGGCTTTTATTTACACAAACCATAAATACATTTTATATGAAGTTTGCTGCTATTGACATAGGTTCTAATGCTGCCCGATTACAAATTTCAAGTGTATTGGAAGATGAAGGAGTGATCAGTTTTAAGCGCGTTGAGTATGTTCGATTTGCATTGCGTTTAGGCCATGATGTATTTATTGACGGGGCTATTTCCCCTGAGTCTGAAGTGAGAATTTTGAAATTATTACAGGCGTACAAATTATTAATGGAATTGCATGAAGTGCAAGATTATTCCATTTGTGCCACCTCTGCGATGCGTGAAGCTGTTAATGCGGCTGAAATTATTACACGGATCAATAAGATTTTAGAGATGAAAATTAATGTGATCGATGGAGCACGGGAGGCCGAATTGATTAATGATGTAGTTGTACAATCGTTGCATCCTCAGAAAAATTATCTACATATTGACGTAGGCGGCGGCTCTACAGAGTTAAATATTTACCGAAATCGAGAAAAACTAGCTTCTAAATCATTTAAAATTGGATCTGTCCGTCTCTTAGAAGGCAAGGAAAAGGAATCTGATTGGGATAAAATGAAGCAGTGGATTTCCTTGCAAATTGTTTCCATGAATGGCCCCATTTATGCGGTAGGAACAGGTGGTAATATTAGCAAATTGTATAATATATCTGGCGAGGTGAATGAGTCAAAGACCATGACGATTCTAGAACTTAAAAAAATAGCTGCCTATGTAAGTTCTTTTACTTTTGAAGAACGCGTGCATAAATTAAGACTCAATACTGATCGTGCGGATGTCATTGTTCCGGCCTCATCTATTTATTTGGCTGCGATGGAAAGTGCAGGTTGTCCCAGTATTTTTGTGCCCGACTTAGGATTAAAAGATGGGATTCTTCAAATGCTGTATGATCGATATAAAGCTAGAAAAAAGGCCTAATTATTTGGTGATTCTATAGGCTAAACCCATGGAGAGTACTTGGGAGAACTGCCAATTGGGATCCTGGTCATAATCTCTAAACAATACGGCTTGCAAATTTGTGCTAAGGTATTTGTTTACTTTCATGGTAAAATTGGCGTCAAGACGATGCACCATGCCATTGGATACACCAAATCTAAAATAATCAATCAAGGTGGAGTACCTTAATTTCATATTGACATTTTCGAATATTTCTCTTTCCACATTGAATAATAATTGGAATACAAATTGATTTCGAATATTGTCACCGGGTCTTTCCAAACCAAATAAACCTGCTCTAGAAATACGTTCATCAAAAACAAACGTTTGCCTCAGACTACCTATACCAAATCGCGTGTAAAACGTTTTCTGAGGATGATATTCTAATCCTAATGAGGTGGTCAAATAGGCGGGGGCGAAAATACTAGAGACCAATGAATCTATCGGAATTCCTTTTTTATTTTTTTTGTCAAATTCGAATCCTTGAAAAAATTGCGTTTGGAAGTTGGTGGATCCATAAAAATCCCATTTGGGACTTATTCGATAACCTGCTTTAAATTCGTAAAAAACACGGTCAACACTTTTCCGTAAACTTTGGGTTTTGTTTTGAAGAAATCCCACTTGCATGCTTAGATCACTAATTAAGCGCCAAGAAGAATTATTGATGGTGGCATTGTGATTTAAATACCAACCTGTCGCAAAGGTATTTGAACCCCCACCTTTCCAGTTGTCACTAAAGCTGGCCTGGTTTAAATCGATGCCCGTGGCAAAATTTTGTTTCCAAAAAACTTTTAAGGAATCTTTTTGAATAGAATTTTCTGCCAGCAATGGATAGCTGAAAATCAAAATTAAATAAATAAACCAAAATTTCATGCCGTAAAGGTACATAAATCATTTATTTAACGAGCTATCAAATTTTGGCTTTGTCTATCCATATCTCGACTAAACTAGTGAAATTTTCGTTCGGGCTTAACACCTTTAATCCGTCACCTGTGTTGAAGGCATCTGTATTTCCGGTCATGGGCTCGATGGCAACACAATTTTCGGATGTAGGCGCAAACACCACTAAAAATGGAAAGTCGACGGAGTTTTGCTTGAGAAATAGGCTGGTTTTTGATTCGATATCGGTTAATTCGGTCAGGTGATTTGTTTGACTTTCTAATTTAAAAACGTTGTCTAATGTAGTTTCTGAAAATTGAACTGGCATTGGAAAAGACACAATTTCCTCAGCCATCGGAATCATCTGTGGATCTGAAATGTATTTTAATGTCGGGCTGAAATTAATTGCTAAATGACTTATATCTGCGTTTGCGATTTTAAAATAGGGATGCCAACCGCATGCAAAGGGCATATTTGTTTCTCCAGTATTTTTACAATTAAAGTTGACCGTCAACAATCCTTTTGAGCTAAGCTTATAGGTAAGAGTAAAAATAAATGGAAAAGGGTAGCCGGGGAAATCGCCTGGGTAGTTGTGAATAAAAGAAACTTCGGCCAACTCATGATTGCATTTCTCTTCTGAAGTCTCAAATTTTTTCCTCGCTAAAAAACCATGAATGGCATTTCCTAGATTGAATTCGTTGATGGGTAATTGGTAATTTCGGCCTTCAAATGAATAATTGCCATTTCGAACTCGATTAACCCATGGAGCCAATAATGCACTGGGGTACAAGTCGTTTTCACCAATGGGTTTTTCTCCCGGAAGGTGAATTAATTGGATCAGCTTATTTTCACAAATCAATTCCAGGTCCACTAAAGCTGCCCCGATTTCTGGCAATATGACTGCTTTTTCACCTGTTTGTGGGTTTCGTAGAATTACTTTCTTTTCACTCGAATACTCATTGTGTACAATTATTTCCATATCGTTTTTTCTTCAATGCCCATTCCATACAATGCAAAATCGAATTTCACAGGATCCATGGGATCGATTTTTTTTAATTCTTCCGTAAGTTCTACCGCCTTTTTCCAGTTGGGCAATCCAGGAATAATTAATCCTAATTTTTCCGCCGTTCTTTGAGAATGGACGTCCAAAGGGCAAATTAATTGTTGGGGTTTTATTTTTTTCCAAAGACCAAAATCGACTCCCATTTGATCATCTCTTACCATCCACCTCAAAAACATGCATATTCGTTTACAAGCTGAGTTCTTGTTTGGTGTGGAAACATGTTTTTTGGTCCTCTCCGGAGCCCAATCATCATTAAAAAAATGTTGGTAAAAGTCATTAATTGCCTTCGCGGTATTCAATTCATCCGCGTTATTATCGGGAACAAAGGCTGTTTCTAAGCTGTGCTGTGAGGTATAGTGTCTTTTGAAAAACCGTAGAAAATATAAGGCATCTGTACTTTGAAAAGTTCGATGTTTAAAGGATTCAAACCGTTTTAAATCGGTCTCTTGATGATTCAGAATGAAATCGTGAGGCGCTCCATCCATCAGATCGATCAATTTTTTGGCATTATTGAGGATGGTGGTTCGCTGACCCCAAGATAGCATCGCTACCCAAAATCCCATAATTTCCCGGTCTTGTAATTTGGTAAATAAATGAGGGATTTGGATTGGGTCGTGTTCGATGAACCTAGGATGATTGAAAAATGCGTATTTCTTCTCAAGAAGTTCTACGATTTCTTCCTTCATGGGCTTATTTTATTTTGCTAAAAAATGCAATTAGTTTGGAGGGAAATGAAAATATCCAAACCAACAAGGTTACTGCGGCTGAAAATAGTGCAATAAATGGATAGGATAAAATGAAGAAAATTTCAAAAACTATATTTCCTACCGTGACCGGTCTTTTGCGTTTTGGCATTTTATTGAATTAAATAGCTGATTTCGGCCCTGATTCTTTTGTCGACTGCATTAAGTCGCTCAAATGCCTTAGGAGAAAGTTTAATGATTAGTTTTCCATCTGAGTTTGGCAATCTACCGATCACTTTAACCCAAATGCTTTGGTTGTTAGCTAAATTTTTGACCAAAACTAGCGTACCTATTGGGGCTGATTTGTGCAAGGCTAAATACTTGCCGGAATTGTCAGGTACTTCAATTAATTCTGCAATGCCAGTTTCAATCGTCTTTTTTAAGCCATCCGATTCCTTACTATCTGATTTCAACTCTTCCACTCCTTTATCGTTTTTGCTGCCCAATAAAGTTGATTTGTCAATGACAAAATTTTTGGGAGCCTCGACTAATAGTCGTTGGCCCTCTTTCAAAACATCTGAAGTCAAATTATTCCATTTTCGGATATCGGCCATGGTTACTTTATGCAAATTTGCGATGGTTAATAGGCTTTGTTTGGCAGAAACGATATGAATACCAGATTCAGTAGGTTTAATTTCTTCTTGTTTTTTGGCTACCACTTTCTCCACGGGTTTGACAGGAGTAATTAGCGCATTTGTGGCCTCATCTAAATAGTGAATGGGAATGAATATGATTTCCCCTGCATTGATTGGGATATTTACTTCAGGGTTAATTTGTTTGAATTCAGTTAATGAGAGATTAAAATGCTTTAATATCGAGTAAAGGGGTTGCTTGTTTTCCACTTTATACACAATATAAGTTTTATTGTTGTCCTTTTTAAGTCCTAAGGAGTCAATCGGACTTCCAAAAGCGCCCGTGAATCCCACACTCAACAAAACGAATAATAGTAGCTTTTTAGAATTCATAAAATATTAGTTGATGCTTGTCTTTAATATAAATCAATGTACGATTGAATATTTGAAACGTATTAAAACCTATGGTTTCCCCCTCAGCAATTATTTCGGTATGCTCCGTTTTAAATCCTTTATCGCACACTTTAAGGATGTTTTTTAAGCCATCTTCGTAAAGATAATAAGAAAATATTATCTTATCATTTCCGTCCCAACAATCCATGGCTTTGACTATATTTTCGTCGAAATTTTGTTTAAAAAATGACTTAAAATCTGAAAATCCTGGTTGGTTTTCCTCAAAATGAGCAGGGTTTTCGAAAAGGAAATGGTTTGCGCCTTCATCAGTTGGATCTTCAGGGACTTCAAAATGGCCTGTCTGCAAATTAATCCAATACAAAGCTTTTTCTTGAACCACTTGAATATGTGAATGAGTAAATTTTATCCAATGCGTGATTGGAACATCATAAATTAAATTTCCTGATGCTAAATCATAGGCTTCTAATGCTTCAATGCCCGGATTTATACCCGATTTTAAGCGAAGAAATAAACCGATATTCCCGACACCTTTTAACCAGGTTTTTATTTTATTTGAGGGGTCAAAAGAACAAATATCACTCGCCATTCGCTTCGAAATATCAAAACTGACCCAATTTGTTTTTGTTGGCGATCTAAGTTCAATCCAAAGTTTAGGAATATCTTTTGTCCCGAAATATCCGATACTCCAAATCGTTGATTCAAATAAATGTTTGGATATTTTTTCCAAAAGCGAGAGCGATTTTAATATAAATTATGTGCAAATTTGTTAAATTTCATTGAATAAACTCAATTTATTATGATCCAAGGTAAAAAAGTTGTAGCCGTAATTCCAGCACGTTATGCGTCAACTCGCTACCCAGGCAAGCCGTTAGTGGATCTAGGTGGAAAAACGATGATTCAAAGAACCTATGAGCAGGTAGCTACTGTGAAGGGTTGGGATCAGATTATAATAGCCACCGATGATGAACGCATTTTTAAGGTGGCTCAGTCATTTGGTGCGACGGTCATGATGACGTCAGCGTCTCATCTTTCTGGTACAGATCGCTGTGCGGAGGTTTTATCGAATTTAGGAGATGGCATTGATTATATTGTTAATATTCAGGGGGATGAACCCTATATTGAACCTCAGCAACTCATTGAAATTACGAATGCGATGGATTCAAATGCCCCCATTCTTACCTTAGTTAAACAAATTACCACGATTGATACCTTATTTAACCCGAATTGCCCTAAGGTAGTCTTGGACAATAAAAACCAAGCCTTGTATTTTTCTAGACATGCCATTCCCTACATGCGCGGATTACCACAGGAAGATTGGTTGGCGCATCATCGATACTTCAAACATATAGGTTTATACGCTTATCGTTCGGATATTTTAATGTCAATTAGCCAATTACCCGCCTCGGATCTTGAAACTTCTGAAGCCTTAGAGCAGTTGAGGTGGCTACAAAATGGTTTCCCAATCCAAGCGGTAGAAACTCAATTTGAAACCATCGGCATTGATAGTCCCGAAGACCTTGAAAAAATTAAAAAATTAGGTTTCCTTTGAAACAAAATTGATGGGTGGTCGGTTGAATGATGTATCTTTACAAGATTTTTAACCTTTTTATTTAGTTCCTTTGATTGATTCAAAGATTTAATTGTCTATGTTTAAAACAGATATACGAGAACTTTTATTAGATAGGATTTTTGTCCTAGATGGTGCCATGGGTTCTTTAATTCAACAATATAACCTGACTGACGCTGATTATCGCGGCGAACGGTTTAAAGATTTTCCTCACGAACTTAAGGGTAATAATGATTTACTTTCGATCACTCGCCCTGATGTGATCAAAGAAATTCATGCTCAATATTTTGAGGCTGGTGCGGATATAGCGGAGACTAATACATTCTCGGGTACCTCTATTGCGATGGCAGATTATTACTTGGAGGATTTGGTGTATGAATTAAACTTTGAGTCTGCTAAAATTGCCAGAGAGGTTGCTGATGAATTTACTGAAAAAAATCCGAGTAAGCCTAGGTTTGTCGCTGGTTCGATAGGGCCTACCAATCGTACTTTGTCCTTGTCACCGGATGTCAATGATCCTGGTTTTCGTGCCGTCACCTTTGATGAATTGGTGATTGCATACCAAGAGCAAGTTCGCGGTTTGGTTGACGGAGGCGCTGATTTATTATTAGTCGAAACCGTTTTTGATACCTTAAACGCAAAAGCGGCTCTTTTTGCCATAGACCAATTTTTTACCCAGAATCCTAATCACAAATATTTACCTGTGATGGTTTCGGGAACCATTACCGATGCCTCTGGGCGTACACTTTCAGGGCAAACAACAGAGGCTTTTTTAACATCTATTTCTCACATGCCTCTTTTGTCGGTGGGTTTAAATTGTGCTTTAGGTGCGGATTTAATGCGTCCTTATGTGAAAACATTGAGTGATAAGTCCCCATTTTTTGTTTCTGCTCACCCGAATGCAGGTTTACCCAATGAAATGGGAGAATATGATGAATCTCCAGAGCAAATGGCTGAGGTGATTGAGGATTTTCTCCAACATGGTTTTGTGAATATCATTGGTGGTTGTTGCGGTACGACACCTGCACATATCAAGGCGATTGCAACGATCGCTTCAAAATATAAGCCGCATCAGATTCCATTGACCGGCCATAACCAAATGCTTTCAGGTTTAGAACCGCTTGAAATTACGCCATTGACCAATTTTGTTAATATAGGTGAGCGGTGTAATGTGACAGGTTCAAAGAAATTTGCCCGATTAATTCGCGAGGAAAAATTTGAAGAAGCGATTGCCGTTGCTCGAGAACAATGTGATAGCGGAGCCCAAATTCTGGATGTTAACCTAGATGAAGGGATGATTGATGGGGTGAAAATGATGCCACAGTATTTGAATTTATTGATGTCAGAGCCCGATATAGCCCGATTGCCGATCATGATTGATTCGTCAAAATGGGAAGTGATCGAAGCCGGATTAAAATGTGTTCAAGGTAAATCGATTGTCAATTCGATTTCGTTAAAGGAAGGGGAGGAGAAGTTTATTGAATCTGCCAACAAGGTGAAAATGTATGGTGCATCGGTTGTCGTGATGGCATTTGATGAGCTAGGCCAAGCAGATTCGTATGAGAGGCGGATTGAAATATGCCAACGAGCCTATGATATTTTAACGAAGGTGGTTGGGTTTCCTGCTCAAGATATCATTTTTGATCCGAATATATTAACGGTTGCCACAGGAATGGATGAGCATAATAATTATGCGAATGATTTTATTAAAGCAACGCGTTGGATTAAGAAAAACCTGCCATTTGCTAAGGTTTCAGGCGGTGTTTCCAATATATCATTTTCATTTAGAGGGAATGAATTAGTTCGAGAAGCCATGCACACCGTTTTTCTATACCATGCCATTAAGGCGGGTATGGACATGGGGATTGTGAATGCGAGCCAACTAGGAGTTTATGATAGCATTGACAAAACGCTTAAAGATTTATGTGAGGATGTTTTATTAAATCGTAATTCGGAGGCTACTGAAAAGTTGATCGTGTATGCGGAAACCGTTAAATCCGCAGGAAAAGAGCAGGTGATTGATGATGCTTGGCGTCAACAGCATGTCAATAAAAGATTGGAACATGCCTTGATTAAGGGATTGACTGAATTTATTGACGAAGATGTCGAGGAAGCAAGAAAATTAGTTAATAAGCCAATTGAGGTGATCGAGGGGCCTTTGATGGATGGGATGAATGTGGTGGGTGATTTGTTTGGAGAAGGAAAAATGTTTTTACCTCAAGTGGTAAAATCTGCTCGGGTGATGAAGAAGGCAGTAGCCTATTTACTGCCTTATATTGAAGCGGGAAAGGATGTTGGCGAAAGCTCATCGGCCGGTAAAATTCTTTTGGCCACAGTGAAAGGGGATGTGCATGACATTGGAAAAAATATCGTTGGCGTGGTTTTGGCTTGCAATAATTACGAGGTGATTGACTTAGGGGTCATGATTTCTTGTGATAAAATTTTAGCTGCAGCGAAGGAACATCAAGTGGATATTATAGGACTCTCTGGCTTAATAACGCCTTCATTGGACGAGATGGTGTATGTCGCAAAAGAAATGGAGCGTTTAGGGTTTACGGTTCCATTATTGATCGGCGGAGCCACCACTTCCCGCATTCACACAGCAGTGAAAATTGACCCTCATTACTCAGGTCCAGTCATTCATGTGTTAGATGCCTCTAGATCAGTTCCCGTAGCTGGCCGTTTATTGCAAAGTGAATTGACTCAAAATCAAATTTTTACTGAGATCAAGCAGGAATATGAGCAGCTTAGAATTTCTCATGCGGCCCGCCAAAAAGATAAAAATTATTTAAACATTGCACAGGCACGCGAAAAATCTTCTGGGATTGATTGGACAGGGTTTAAATCTTGCCAACCATCCTTCCTTGGGGTAAAATATTTCCAAGATTATTCATTGGCAGAAATAGCGAAATACATTGATTGGACCCCATTCTTCTCTACGTGGCAATTGTCAGGAAAATATCCAAAGATTTTTGAAAATGAAACCGTAGGCGAAGAAGCACGTAAGTTATTTAAGGATGCTAAAACTTTATTAGCCGAAATTATCGATCAGAAATTATTGACGGCCAAAGCCGCCTTAGGGTTTTTTCCAGCTAACTCCTATGGAGATGATATTATTTTGCATGATTTTACGGAGAAAATAAATGAGGTTCCCTGCGAAAAACATGGGGCTCATCGGCAGGTCGATTATGAAATTCAGCCGAAGGATTTTTTATCTGATTCATCTTATTGGTTACATCATTTAAGGCAGCAGGGACAAAAGGCTAGTAACTTGCCGAATCGTTGCCTTAGTGATTTTGTGGCTCCTATTGAAGGGAAAACAACGGACTTTATTGGCGCTTTTGCGGTGACTACTGGGGTGGGTATTGAAGCATTGTTAGAGAAATACGAGAAGCAGCATGACGATTATAATTCGATCATGGTGAAAGCTTTAGCGGATCGATTGGCTGAGGCCTTTGCAGAACTAATGCATGAGCGCGTTCGTAAAGAATATTGGGGATATGCCCATGATGAAATTTTAAGCAATGAAGATTTGATTTCGGAAAAATACCAAGGAATTAGACCGGCACCGGGTTATCCCGCATGCCCTGATCACACCGAGAAAAAACGTCTTTTTGAATTGCTTGATGCAGAAAGTCAAATTGGTATCCAATTGACCGAAAGTTATGCCATGTATCCAGCCTCAGCGGTTTCTGGATTTTATTTCTCACATCCTGAAAGTACTTATTTTGCCTTAGGTAAAATTGCTAAAGATCAGGTGATTGATTATGCTGAAAGAAAAAATATGTCTTTGGAAGAAATAGAAAGATGGTTGAGTCCAGTTTTAAATTACGATTAGGAAGATGACTAAGATCACACAATATTTACAAGAAGCCAAAGGAAAAACGCTATTTTCCATTGAGATTATTCCTCCTATGAAGGGGCAGCATTTGGGTGAGTTGATGTCACATATTGAACCATTAATGGAATTTAAGCCACCTTTTATAGAGGTAACTTACCACAGAGAGGAATACATTGAAAAAATGGTTCATGGAGTTTCTACCCGAATACCCATCCGTAAGCGTCCGGGAACATTAGGTATTTGTGCTTCTATCATGCAAAAATTCCAAGTGGATGCAGTGCCACATGTGATTTGTGGAGGATTTACCAAAGAAGAAACGGAGGATTTTTTGATTGACTTGCATTATTTGGGCATTGAAAATGCCTTGATTTTACGTGGGGATCAAGAGAAGGGGGAAACGCATTTTATTCCTAAACAAGGAGGTCACGCGTATGCAAATGAGCTTGTAGGCCAAGTGAAAGCGATGAACCAAGGAATCTTATTGCATGAAGAAACGGAATCGCTTCCTACCAATTTTTGTATAGGGGTGGCTGCCTATCCAGAAAAACATTTTGAAGCGGTTTCATTGGATGAAGATATGCGTTATTTAAAACAAAAAGTGGATGCTGGTGCTGATTACATCGTGACACAAATGTTTTTTAATAACGAGAAGTATTTTGATTTTGTCCGTAATTGCCGTGAAATAGGCATTAATGTTCCCATCATACCTGGAATTAAACCTCTGTCGACCCTGAAGCAACTGGAAATATTGCCTGCGATTTTCCATTTAGAAATCCCAGAGGTATTAGCCTCAGAGGTTCGCAAATGTGATAATAATGCTGCTATAAAGCAGATAGGCATTGAGTGGGCGATCCAACAAGGTAGAGAGCTTATCAATGCCCATGTGCCAGCATTACATTTTTATACGATGAGTAAGTCAGATAGTGTTCGGGCTATTGCATCCGCATTATTTTAGACCTCGTCTAGTAGTTTTACTTGTTTCCAATTTTCTCCAGAACGAATTCTGTTTAATTGAGTATGCGTGATTCCAAACTGCTTGGCGATCATCTTAAGTCTGCTTTTATCCGACCTAAGCATTTGTTTAATTAACATCACTTTTCCTTCGGTCAATTTATAATTTTTTGTCCTGAGTGGAATGAGCCGATTGACGACAGATGGGTTGTTTTTATTATGTTCGGTGACTTTATTTCGATCCGCCCATTGTAGATTATCTGCGCGATTATCCAATTTGTTAAAATCGAGATGTATCACAAAAGTGTCTTTCGGGTTGTTTTGTGGGCAAAAATGCGTGGCCACTAACTTATGCAAATAGTGGTTGACCGATTTGTTGTGAAATCGCACATTGAGCGATTGATATCCTTGAATGAGAGAGCCTTGAATTAAAACGCCTTCTTGTGTATTTTGAAAGCTTTTAATGCGGCCATAGTTTGAAATCTCATAATGGATTTGATTATCGAATTCAGGAAAGTCGATCCTTTCCCACTTTTCATTCCAATAGTTAACTATTGGAACTTGTTCCATTTTTTTCATTATTTTGTTGGCGAATTGTTTCTTTCGAATGGATTAATTTCTAACCCATTCGTTAATTAATCGGTAATAACGGAATTTAATATTTAATATTGCGATATTTTATGGATAATATGAGAGTCTTGATTTTTGGGGCGTCTACAAACCCAGACCGTTACGCTTATAAAGCAATGGTATTGTTAGTAGAAAAGGGGCATGAGGTCTTTTTGAAAGGAAATAAAGCCGGTATAGCTTTAGGTTTGACCATTCAGGTAGGAACAAATAATTTTGATCATATTCATACGATCACGCTTTATGTAGGACCGCAAAACCAACAGGATTTAATTGAAGATTTAATTCAAATAAAACCAGAACGCATTATTTTTAATCCAGGTACGGAGAACCCAAAATTATACGCTGAAATCGAAAAATTGAATATTAAGGTAGAAGAAGCCTGTACGCTGGTGCTTTTACACACAAACCAATTTTAATTACAAGGCATGAAGGGTAAATTCAAATTCCTCCATGATTAAGTTGGCCAATAATTTATTACAAGCATTAGTCACAATTTCATTCGCTTCAGATTCATTATTAGCCTCTAAAGTTAATGTGATGTGCTTTCCGATACGGACATCCGCTACTTGATGAATGCCTAGATTTTGCAAACCGATACGTACGGCTTTTCCTTGAGGATCTAGAATTTCTTTTTGAGGCATTACATTAATTTCAGCTAAAAATTTCATTTTTTGGAGGGATTGAGGATAAAAATTATTCCAGATAAAAGGATGTAGCTAATCACAATGACTGGGAAAGCTACAAATTTAAGCATAACTAGTGCAGCAATACAATAGAAAAGGAAAATGAATTTTATCTGATTGCTTTTCCAATCCCAAGTTTTAAACTTGAAAGCCATGAGTGGCAGCTCTGAAACCAATAGGTAACTCATTAAAATACTGTAAATAAGGATTCCCTTGAAATTCAAAATATAGCTTGCGTATTCAGGTTGAAAATGCAGGATCAATGGCAATGAGGCTACTAATAAACCATTGGCCGGAGTAGGAACACCAATAAACTGATCCGTTTGCCGGGTATCTACATTGAATTTTGCGAGTCGGTAGGCCGACATCAACGCCAAAGAAAAAACTAAGAATGGTTTATAAAACCCGAAAAGGCCAATCGTACATTGATTGCCGCAACTTTGCTCAACTAAATTAAGTAAGATAAAACTCGGAAGTACCCCAAAGGATACCACATCAGCTAATGAATCTAGCTCTTTGCCGATATCTGAGTAAGCATGCAATAACCTTGCTAAAAAGCCATCAAGGAAATCACAAACTAATGAAATGAATATCATGTATGCCGCATATTCCAATTTGGACTGCATGACAAAATATAATCCCAAGCAACCGGCTAGCAAATTGCCTAAAGTCAATATATTGGGTATTTCTTTCTTGATGCTCATACTCCTTTGATATATGGATTACTAACTTTTTCCTCTCCAATCGTAGTAGGTCCGCCATGTCCTGGATACACTTGTACGGAATCAGGTAACGTATATAATTCGGTGCGAATGCTATGCATGAGGTCGGCATGATTACAAAGTTGAAAATCTGTCCTTCCTACACTTCGTCTAAATAAAACATCTCCGTCGATTAATATGCCTTGTTTTTCTTCATAAAATGCGACATGTCCTGGCGCATGACCTGGGACAAAAAGCACCTTTAATTCGATATTGCCAATGGTGATAATTTCATTGTCCGTATACCAGCGATCCACTGATGCCGCTTGATAATGAGGAAAACCATACACGGCAGCCCTATTTTCTGAATCACTTAAAATCGGAATTTCTTTGGGATGTAAGCAAAAAGGAATTTTATATTCATTTTTTACAAAATCAACACCCAGCACATGGTCAATATGTGCATGCGTATTTAAGATGATTTGCAGTTGGATTTTATTTTCTTCAATAAACGTTTTTAATTCTTGCCTTTCTTCAAATGTATAACATCCCGGATCAATGATGGCTCCATTCCCATCTTGATCCCAAATAATATAGGTGTTCTCTTGAAAAGGATTGAATGAAAAAGATTTTAACTGCATGGGTATTTGAAATTTCTGCAAATTACTACTTTAATTCAATTTTATTGACCTAGCAGGAAGATGCAAGGTCTTTTATGTAAATCGGGATTTTCGCTTTTCCAGGTGTGCGCCGACTTAGTTTGGATAAATCCTGATGGGCTTGTTACTTCGCAAGCAATGCAGATTAATAAATTCGCGGGAGAGTTATTAATAAGATCTTCTAGCATCGCATTATTTCTAAAAGGTGTTTCAATAAATAAGTGGGTAAACCCAGTTTTTTCTACCTCTCTTGCTAAAAGATTTATTTTTTTAGCTTTCAAATCTTTATCTATCGGTAAATAACCATGAAATGTGAAGTTTTGACCTGAAAATCCAGAGCCCATCAGTGCCAGTAAAATGGAAGATGGACCTACTAAAGGGATCACCTCAATATTCATTTCTTGAGCGATGGAAACCGCTAATGCTCCAGGATCTGCTATCCCTGGGCAACCCGCTTCTGATAATACCCCTACGTATTCCTCTTGTTTGTGCTTAGAAATAAAAGATGAAATCATGGATCGGGTACTGTCTTTATCTAAAATTTCAAAAGTTAGCTCATCGATATTAATTCCTAATTTCAGTTCGCTGATAAACCTTCTGGCGGTTCTGACATTTTCAACTAAATAATGCTTGCATAAAAGCGCATATTTCGAGACGTCTGCAGGCAACACTTCCGATGCAGTATTTTCTGAGATGGGGCAGGGGATGAGGACTAATTTCATAGTATGCTGTTTAATACTTCCATAAATGCAAGGGGCTGATCTGCTTGAACCCAATGACTTGCCTGGGGAATTTCAAACAATTCAAAATTGGGAAATATTTCCGAGATTAATCGTTGGTCCTCCGGTTGAATGTAATGCGATTCAGCACCTTTAATAAAAATGGCAATGGTTTCGGATGGTTGATGGACCCATAATTCTAATCCCACCACATCAATATTTTTAGTAATGACTTGTAAATTTATTTTCCATTCAAAACCATTTTCTCCAGTCCTATGAAGGTTTTTTAATAGAAATTGGCGCACGCCCTCATTGTCCTCAAATCGCTTCATGTGCTCATTAGCCGCCTGTCTATTCTCCAAATGTGCTACATCTAAGCTATTTAAACCCTCTAAAATTAAGCTATGATGCACAGGATAAAATTTAGGCGCAATGTCCACAACCACTATTTTATGGGCTATGCCGGGGTGATTTAGGTCAAATTGCATCACCACTTTCCCGCCCATGGAATGACCGATCAACAAGG